>JALRDR010001215.1 GCA_023262145.1 Planctomycetaceae bacterium
GCCTTCGTTTTCGTGGCAGACAAGGTAGTTTCCCTCCGGAGTCCTCCGCACAAGTCGTGTATCATGGTGCGGATCTGGTTTCTGAACCCGCAACCGGATCTGTCGCGCAACAGTCAGATCCGGGTGCAGTTCAAGTAACCGCGCTGGACCGGACTCGGCAATCATCGTGAGGCCGTCCGCTGACCGTTCAAAAGCATGAATTTCAATTCGCTGTCCTTTGTTGTCCGCGTGTTTTGCAGCGTCGTATTCCCAGATAATCTGATTGCTGGATGGGTTGATTTCCACCACGTGGGTCCAGCTCAGCTGCATCAGGATATTGCCACCCTCCAGCACATGCAGGTCGTGCAGTGGCCCGATGTGATGCTCCCACTCTGTCGAGCCATCTTCAGAAATGACGGCAATACGTTTTTTTGATGAGTCTGCTGCAATGAATCGTCGTTTCTGTTCTGAGTCTGCCGGACCGCCTGCTTTAAGCAGAGTGCTGGTCATCAGAAGCAGTACGGAAAGCCACGGCAGAGCGCGAAGCATACACATATGATTTTCCTGTGTGGGGTTGAGGATCTGTCCGGCGATTTCGGAAAGAACCACCATAACCATCTGCTGAAATTGCACCACTGGTCTGGAGATCAGGGTCTGAACACGAACTGCAGAATAGCGGATGAGGGGGCTCAACTGCAAAGTCGACTGACGTCATTGCTGGCGATCAACCTGCTCGACTGATAAACTCTCCGATACTGCCTCAGGGTTCCATTGTTCATTGCGAACGCTGGAACACTGTCAGGATGCAGCAATTCAGATCCAATGATCCCCCTGCTGCGGGCAGAACGGAGTCTGCAGAGAATGAACAAGCCCGAAGTACCAGAAAATCCGCTCATCAGCGGACTGAAACGACTGGTCGCCGATGTCAGTCGTGCTGCTGATCCGGCTTGTGTCGGGCTCAGCCAGACGGTCTGTGGTGTCACCGAACTGCTCGGCTTTCCTCCCCATGGCGTCTGTTACAGGGATATCCCGGTTGCAACGCTGACTCAGCGCTGGCAGTTCGAAGATGTAACTTCTCTGCTGCTGCACGAAGAATGCAGTAATCCTGAAAAACTGGCAGACTGGGCAGCTTCCCTGCGAGATGCCTCGGCCGCAGATCTTCCAGCTAAGGAGCTCTTCAGCCTGATTCCTCCCGGCAGCCGCCCATGTGAACTGCTGCCCCTTTGCATCAGTCTCATCCGCTTATTCGACTCAGATCCGATCACTCGATCAGCAGATGACAATGTTCATGCGGTGCAGCGTATTCTTGGTCTGCTGCCGGAGATGCTGGAACGTGCCCTTGATGGCGGGGGCCCGCGCACCGGTGTGCTGGACGAGCTGAGAATGTCTTATTCCGCCAGGCTGCTCTATGCACTCCGCTCTGGAGAAGCACTTCCCACTCCGGAAGAGGAATGGGGTATGAATGCACTGCTGATCTGCCAGTGTCTGCCCAGAATGAGAGG
>JALRDR010000079.1 GCA_023262145.1 Planctomycetaceae bacterium
ACCCGCCTGTGACTGACAGGCCGGCAGAGCAAGGCGGTCAGATTCACGCTCACAGTGTGGAATTGTCGCATTGTTGTCATGAGCACCGCGTCAGCTCGCCTTGTACACCGGACAGTGACGACGCAGGCGATGTCCAATCACTGCACCCCAGAACTTCTCCTCCTGTGCGACAACCAAAAAAAGTCAATCCGAGGAGCACAACCGGAAAGCCGCTGATGGTCAGCAACAGAGATCCTGGCGGGAGATTTTCAGCAATACAGCCGACAAACACACCCACGAACAGGCCGATGATTGCCGTTTTGCCCGGCCCGGCGTCAGATGCAGAGTGTATGCGGCAACTGCCGGGCAATTCGCAGGATGCCTCCGCCGATGCTGTTACAGCAACAAGGGCCGGGCAGTTCGCCAGCGCTGATCGTTAATGGGTATCGCTGCTGCCGCGCTATGATCCTGTTGTGTCGCCGGAGAGAGAAGCATCGGCCGTCTCATTCAATGCACCAGCCCGGCTGAGCTGCGAAGAATTCCAGTAGCTGTTTCGGAAACAGACGGCAGATCTGTGCGTGCGTGTCTGCGGCGGTCACTTCATCAGCATCGGGAAACGCAGGTTTCGTATCGTCGCCGTCTGCTGGTGTTGCTGTGGTTGCCGGCTGGCAGTCCTGAAGCGGGGGAGCAAGGAACCAGCGACGGCGGAATCTGTGAAGTGCTGCGGTCAGGAGCTTGGTGCAGCGTTCAGCAGATGCAAACGTTCTTCCAGCGAATCCAGCGATGTGGAGAATCCGTGTTCGGCGGGCCTCGTGGTTGCATCTCAAAAAGCGGCAGACGCGCTCTTGTCAGCGCAAAGAAAGCTACGTTCTGGCAATAGTGATTTGTGCATCGTCACGATATGCGGGGTACTCGTAGTCGAGCAGTTCAATATGCAGTCCGGTCGGGATCTTTGAAATTCGAATTTGTGCCATGCCTCCTCCGCAGATCCTCTCGCAGGCTGCTCGTTTGACGACCGAGTCATCTCAGTTGAGACTACGCGAGGATCTGTGGCTGTTGCACGCTGGTGTGAAGGAAGTGTCATGAGTGATCAAGGCTGGTTGTCAGGTACTCGCCTGTACCGGTTTGCCTGCGTTCTGCTGCTCACGGCGATGCCATTGTCAGCCGATGACGTGGGCCGTGGAACTTCCGACGGGAAGACTCCCGACACCGCGGCTGTGCGCGCGTCAATTGATCGCTCCCTGCCCCTGCTGGAAATTGCATCCGCCGGGTCTGCAGACCAACGCACCTGTTTTACCTGCCACAGTCAGGCGCTGCCCGTAATGACATTCGCCGAAGCGCATCGCCGGGGAATTCATACCAGCAGCGAAAATTTCGAACGGCAACTCGAACACACATGGAAACATCTGGAACGGGGCAGAAAGTCGTATGAGGAAGGACGCGGCCAGGGCGGAGGTGTGGACACAGCAGGCTACGCTTTGTGGACTCTGGAAGACGGCGAACGCCCGGCTGATGAAATCACCACCACAGTCGTTGCATGGCTGTTGCAGCAGCAGAAAACGGACGGGTTCTGGACCAGATCCAGTAATCGTCCACCATCTGAAGCCAGCAATTTTACATCGACATATCTTGCGCTGCGGGCGCTCACGGCGTATGGCAGCGATCAGCAGCAGGAAGCAGTCGCTGCCGCGCGAACGCTGGCTCTGCAGTGGCTGATAACAGCGACACCCAGTGATACCGAAGATCGCGTCTTCCAGTTGCTGGGGCTGGTCGCGGTGGAAGCAGAGCAGTCTCTGATTGATTCGGCAGCGCAGCAGCTGCGCTCACAGCAGCGCGATGACGGTGGATGGGCCCAGCTGCCGGAGCTGGACAGCGATGCGTATGCTACCGGCACTGTACTGTATGCCTTGCGCTATGCCGGTGCACTGGATGCCCTGAAGGAGAGCGGTGATCGAGGTCTCCAATTCCTGCTGGATACACAGCAGGAAGACGGATCCTGGTTTGTACACAGCCGCAGCAAACCATTTCAGCTGTACTTCGAGACCGGGTTTCCGCACCGCGCCGATCAGTATATTTCGACCACCGCGACCAGCTGGGCCACCATTGCCCTGCTGCAGTCGCTGCCAGCAGCGGAACGGGCGGAAATTATTCCGCTGGCCGGAACAAAGCCGCTCGACTGGACAGAAGCAGACCTGTCAGGACGGTTGATGCAGACGGCGCATACGTTTGTCGAGACGCAGATCGGAAAATACAACGACATCCGCACACCCCTTCGCGGCGATGCGGATGACGCGGGCGGTCTGCGGCAGCAGTTGCGGACGTTGCTGGGTGTCGTGGAAGAACGACTGCCATCGCGAATGGAGTACTTCGGTGATGATGCCAATCCGGCTCTGATTGCTGAGACCGAAGGCATGGCGATCTACCAGGTTCGCTGGCCGGTGCTGGCGGGCGTGGATGGAGAAGGACTGTTGCTGAAGCCAAAAGTGGACGTGCGTGGCAAGGTGATTGTTGTGCCCGATGCCAGTCAGACTCCCGAAGAACTTGCCGGACTGACTGGTGCGGTGGGGAGCGGACATTTTGTGCGGCAACTGGCGGAGAGCGGAATACTGGTCATCGTTCCGTCAATTGTCAGTCGTGATGTGCTGGAAACCGACAACCCACGACGACAGCGAGCTCAGCTGACCGAGCGAGAGTGGATTTATCGGCAGGCGTTTCACATGGGACGCCATGTCATTGGCTATGACCTGCAGCGCGTTCTGGCCGCGGCAGACTGGCTGGTCAGCAGCGGAAATTCAGCAGTGCCCCTGGGAATTGCCGGCTGGGGCGAAGGCGGTCTGATCGCACTGCACGCTGCTGCGGTTGATCCGAGATTTCAAAGTACTCTGGTGAGCGGTTACTTCAACAGTTCTGATGCGGTCTGGTCAGAACCCATCGATCGCAATGTCTGGTCTCGGCTGAAGCAATTCGGAAATGCCGAAGTGGCCGCTCTGGTGGCCCCGCGGACGCTGGTTGTGGAACACAGTCCATTCCCGACGTTTGCGGATCAGAAAGGGGAATTGAAGACGCCGGAGTATGCGGCGGTGCGGGAGGAACTGCAGAAAATACCGGAGTACCAGCAGTTCAGTTCACTGCTCGCCGGTGAAAACGATGCCGTCACCGGTCCGTTGTCCGACGCAGCCGTGACAGTGTTTGCTGCTGCTCTGGGCGTGGATCAACTTCATCCGCCTGGTGCTGTGCCGGAGGATCGCCGCGCCGCAGCGGCGGACTGGATTCAGGAACGGAAAGCACGCACCGTATCGCAGCTGGAGGCTCACGTGCAGGCGCTCGTGCTGGATTCGGAACGCGTTCGGGAGGAGTTTTTTCTGCACCAGGCGATGCCGGAATCCACACAGTCTCGCTGGAGCACGGAACGGCGGCACGCAGTGCTGGCCGCTGAGAAGTTCATTGAAGCCAGTAAGAGCTATCGACAGCAGTTCCACGAACAGGCGATGGGACGGTTTAACGAAGAGTTGCTGCCGGCGAATGCGCGCACGCGTCAGATCATCGCCAATGAAAAGTGGACGGCCTGGGATGTGGTACTGGATGTGCATGACGGGCTGTTCAGCTGGGGTGTGCTCATCGTTCCGAATGATATCCCACCGGGGGAACGCAGGCCTGTGGTGGTCTGTCAGCACGGTCGCAACGGAGTGCCTCGCGATACGATTGACGCGGCCAACCCGGCGTACAATGACTTTGCGGCCCGGCTTGCTGAACGTGGGTTTGTGACGTTCGCGCAGCACAATCTTTACCGCGGGGAAGATCGTTATCGCTGGCTGGATCGCAAGGCGAATAATATTGGCTGTTCGCTGTTCAGCTTCATCATTGCTCAGCACGATGCGACGCTGCACTTGCTGGACACCCTGCCCTTCGTGGATGGAGATCGGATTGCATTCTATGGGCTGAGCTACGGTGGGGAGACAGCGGTGCGCGTTCCCACAATTCTGCAGAAGTACTGCCTGTCGATCTGTTCCGGGGACTTCAATCAGTGGACGCGCAAGATCGCCGCCACTGATCTGCCGTTTTCCTTCATGAATACGATCGAATGGGAGATGCCGTACTGGAATCTGGGGCAGACGTTTGATTATGCCGAGATGGCCTATCTGATGTTTCCTCGACCGTTCATGGTGGAACGGGGACATCACGACGGTGTGGGGCGTGATCAGTGGGTGGCTCACGAATTTGCCAAAGTTCGCTGGCTGTATGCTCAGTTTGACCTGGTGGACCGGGTTCAGATTGAGTTTTTTCAGGGTGGGCACAGCATCAACGGTGAAGGTACGTTTCGTTTTCTGGAGCAAAGGCTCGGGCAGAACGCCGCCGCGGCAGCCGTTGCACCCTGAACGCATTCGCCGTGCGGGGGTCGAACACGGGCCTCGGTTGCTGGTGTAATTGCCTGGCAGTAGTTAGTCTGCAGCGGTCTTGGGTTCCTTTGTTTTTCTGACAGGATTCTGCCATGTCTCATTCCGCGAACACGCGTCGTGATTTTCTGAAAACATCGTCCATGCTGGCGGCCGGAACTGCTCTGCCCCATTTCGCCTGGAGTCAGCCTGCGTTTGCCAATAAGTCTGCCAACGATCGCCCGATTATCGGGTGTATCGGCGTCGGCAGCATGGGGACCGGGGATGCTCATGGTCACTCCGGATTTGGCGACATTGTTGCCGTGTGCGACGTGGACCAGAACCATGCCAACCGCGCAAAGAACGACGATCGCATCGGCAAGGGCAAGGCCGATGTCTATGGCGATTACCGCAAGGTGCTTGACCGGGACGACATCGATGTCGTCAGCGTTGTGACTCCGGACCACTGGCACATCAAGATCGCTGTTGAAGCACTGGAAGCGGGCAAACACGTCTTCTGCCAGAAACCACTCACGCTGACGCTGGAAGAAAACCAGATCATCCGTGCCGCAGCAAAGAAGTATGACAAGCAGGCCTTCCTGATCGGGACTCAGCAGCGTTCCGACCGCGATAAGTTCATGCGAGCGGTCAACATGGTGCAGAAGGGGCTGCTGGGCGATATCACCAAAGTGACCGTTGGCATCAATGGCAGTCCCACCGGCGGTCCATTCCCCATTGCAGAAGTGCCTGCTCATCTGGACTGGAACATGTGGCTGGGGCAGGCACCGGAAGTGGCCTATCGCGAAAAACGCTGCCACTACGAATTCCGCTGGTGGTATGAGTACTCCGGCGGCAAGTTCACCGACTGGGGAGCTCACCACGTGGATATCGCCACCTGGGCACTCAACGAGCACGAAGAGGGGCATGGGCCGGTCACCATCGACGGGACTGACTCAAAGCACCCGGTTCCGTTCGAAGGTGGCAATCCGACTCAGGATGACAGCTACAATACGTCTCACGACTTCAACGTGGTCTGTACCTTCGCTTCCGGTGTTGAGATGCATGTCACCAGTCGCGGCGACAACGGAATCCTGTTTGAAGGCACGAAGGGCCGTCTGTTCGTAAACCGTGGCAAGATCACGGGAACACCAATCGATGAGAACTGGGATCAGGACCTGTACACCATTGAAGACCAGACTCGCCTGTACAAAGGCAAGCAGCCGGAAGGCCACAAGAACAACTTCTATCGCTGTATTCAGGAAGGCGGCCTGACGCTGTCGGACGTGTTCAGTCACGTTCAGGCAATGAACACCTGTCACCTGACCTCGATTGCTGCTCGACTTGGCCGCTCAATCAAATGGGATCCAAAGACGGAGCAGATTCTGGATGACGAACAGGCCGCCAGCTTCTTTGCTCGCGAACCTCGCAAGGGATTTGAGATTCACCGCGTCTGATCGACCGGTGAGAGTAATGTGTTGACAACCAGAGGACTGCAGCTGTCACGGCTGCAGTCCTTTTTTGTTGCATGCTCCTGAGGGCGTCGTTGCTGGTACTGTGCGAAGCTGTTCCTGAAGTCACCGCGTGACCATGCACCCCTGCGGAGCGGATCCTTTTCGCAGGGCATCCTCCCGCATGCCATGATGCAATATGCCATAATCCTCAACTGGCGTTCACGCACCTCGGCTGATCAGCGGTAGTTGCTCAGATTGCGGGATCGTTGTAAGCCTGCGCAGACAGGCAGAATCACGCCTTTAAGGCAGTGATCTCCTGGGTTGCGATTCCGATTGGCCGGTCCACCGGGATGCCGGCACAGGCCAGCAACGTGGTGAGCAGATCGCCCTGATTGCCGCTCACGTCCGGCAGGAAACGGCCGGTGTTGAGTGAACCGCCGCCACGACCGGCCAGAATGAATGGCAGGTTGGCACGCGTGTGACGATTGCCGTCTTCGAGGCCGGATCCCCACATCATGATGCAGTTGTCCAGCAGAGTTCCCTCCCCTTCCTGCAGCCCGGCCATCCTGTTCACCATGTACGCAAACTGATCGATGTTGAACTTGGTGATCGCCGCCACCTTGCTCACCATCTCTTCACGGTTCTCATGATGCGTCTGCGAATGGTGCTGGTTGGTGAATCCCAGTTCCGGGTACGACACGCCGTTCGGAGTCGAACCGATGTACGTGCTGACGCGAGTCGTATCCGTCTGGAATGCCAGCACGGTCAGATCACACATGACCTGCATGTATTCGCTGCGTTTGTCACCTTCCGGGATGCGGATTTCGATTGCCGGCGAACTGGTGCGGCTGTCCGAGCGAACGCCTGCGTTTGCCTGCGCTGCCTGCTGCTGGCGCTGTTCAATCGCAGCGATTCGTCGTTCCACCGCGCGGACACTGTCCAGGTATTCGTCCAGCTTCATCTGGTCCGTGCGGCCCAGAGTTCGCCGCAGTTCACGCGCTCCGCCCAGAACACGATCCAGCATCTGCCGATCCAGCGGGTTGGCGCGAGTGACCGGGCCAACAGTGTCCTGACGACCAAACAGGCGATTGAGCACATTGCGGGGATCTGTCTCCGCCGGTACGGGCTGCGTCGGGGAACGATAGCTGCAGTGTGAATAGTATGCTTCGTGCAGACCCTCCTGATTCTCCTTCCAGGTCTGCGGCATTGTGGCCAGTTCCAGTGACGGCAGCAGCGTCTGAGCACCCACGTAGTTGGCCATGATCTGGTCGGTGGAAATGGCGATGTTCACGCGACCGCGAGTATCTGCATCGGGCAGTGTGGCGGTGAGCCAGGTGGATAATTCCAGAGCGTGCGGGGCACCATTGAATGGCGAAATTGGGACTCCGGAAATCCCCTTCATCATCAGACACTGATCCAGAATCGGCCGCAGTGATTCAATGGCCGGCGGGGGCGAAGCATGAAATGCCTCCGGGCTTTCCGGCCAGAACTGATCCATGATGACGCCGTGTGGCATATACATGAATCCCAGACGCACCGGTGGCTTTGCTGCCGCCGCACCGGCACCCTGCCCGACCGATTCGAGGAACGGCAC
>JALRDR010000081.1 GCA_023262145.1 Planctomycetaceae bacterium
CAGCAGATCCGAAGAATGCACGAAGTTGTGTTTGTGATGAAGGCAGGGCAGGTGTTTCGAAAGCCTCAGGATCCCTGATTTCCGCGGGTCAGGCGATTGCAGATCGCTGCGCAGAACCGAGCCGGTGCTTCGCCATGGAAGGACAGATACAGTGATGGTTCAATCAGTTCCACCTCAATAACGGCTGGCAGCAGGTCGTCCAGCAGCAGCACGTCAATTCGAGCGTAGAGCAGATTTGCCGGGAGTGCAGCGACTGTCTGCTGAGCGAGTTCCAGAACGGGTGCCGGTGGCGTGACGGCAGTGATGGTCGATCCGTGCTCCTCCTGAACGCGAAAGTCTCCCACCGCTGGGGTCTTCAGAATGGCGTGACTGTAATTGCCGTCGAAGTAGATCAGGGAGTATTCACCGGGGTCAAGTACATGGTCGAGAAACGGCTGAATCAGCACTGATTTCCCGGCATAGGCAGCAATCAGTTCACGAATCTGACTGGCTGCCGGCAGGGACGGGATCCGTTCGGTGAAGTCGGCATTCGCACCGATCAGGGGTTTGATGATCAGTTCCGGGCTCTGCAGTTGTGCTGCCGCCTGTGCAAGGATGCGTTCGCTGAGCCCATCGGACCAGACTGTCGGAATTGTGCGAATTCCGACGGCGGCAAGGTCCTGCAGGTAGGACTTACGATAGTTCCAGCGGCAGACGGAGAGAGGATTTTGCAACTGCGCACCAGCCGCCTCAATCTGTTTGAGCACATTCAGGAATGCGATCGGGTCCTGCTGGTAGTCCCACGGTGAGCGAATGACGACCAGCGGATAGTCATTCCACGAGACGTCGGTCCTGCGCCACGAGACTTCATCCACTGCGACACCGTGGCGCTGCAGTTCTTCAGTAACCAGATGGTCGTAGGCCACGAAGTCATCAAGCGAGTCCATGGTGAGAAAAGCGATTTGCGTCATGTTCGGCCGGGCTCCGCTGCGATGACTGAGCGAATCAGCTGGCTGGTTTCCTGCAGTGGCAAACCAATGACACAGGTCAGGCTGCCTGATACTCCGGCTACAAAGGCGGCTGCTTTTCCCTGAATGGCGTAGCCACCGGCCTTGCCAATGGATTCTGCAGTGGCCAGGTACCAGTCAATCAGCTCCGGGGACAGATCATGAAACGTCACGAGCGTGGTGATCACCTGTTGCTGTACCTGTTGTCCGCAGGCCACAAGAACAGCCGTGTGTACCTGATGAGTTTTGCCGGAAAGCAGATTTGTGAGCCAGCTGCGGACCGCATTCTGCCAGTGCTTTGCCGGCGGTTGCCCCAGTACAACTCGCTGATCTGGTTCGCCGGCAACGATGATCGTATCGGCACAGATGATGACGTCGTTGGAGGCGGAATCGGATCCTGCTGACAGTCGGGAACGCACTCCCTCCAGTTTCTGCTGTACGATCTGCAGGAGTCGAGAGCGGATGCGATCATCGGTAACCAGCCCTGCGAAACCCAGCTCCTGTGGATTTGCGGGCGGCACCGATCGGACGCGGTCACAGCCGTACAGATCCTGCAGCAGTTGCAGCCGGCGAGGAGACCGCGAGCCAAGAATGAGTAACGGTTCAACGGGCACCTTAGATGTCCTCTGACAGAACTTTCCAGGCAACGAGTGCATCACGAACTGCCTGCACATCGTGTACTCGCAGCAGATCCACACCGGCAGCAGCAAGAGCCACGGCAACACCGATCGTGCCTCCCAGTCGCTCCTCCACTTCACGGCCGAGGATCCGGGAAAGAAATCGTTTGCGTGAGTGTCCGATGAGAACGGGGCGTTGCAGCAGCAGCTGCAGTTGATTGATGGACCGCATCAGCTGCAGGTTATGCTCCGCTGTTTTTCCAAAGCCGATGCCCGGGTCAACACACATTCGCTCAGCAGGAATTCCCAGCATCAGACAGCGGTCGACCTGTTGCTGCAGGAATTCTGAAACTTCGCGGACAACATCCTCATAAGCAGGGGAATCCTGCATGGTCTGCGGAGTGCCCTGGATATGCATCAGGCAGATTCCAGCGTCATGAACACGGCAGACATCGGCCATCTGTGGATCGAAAGTGAGTCCGGAGATGTCATTGACGATTTCTGCTCCCGCATCGAGTGCCTGGCGAGCAACTTCAGCCTTGGTGGTATCGATGCTGACAGGGATTCGCAGCTTTCCGGCAAGACGCTGAATGACCGGAATGGTCCTGCGCAGTTCTTCAGGGAGGCTGACCGGATCGGCACCAGGACGCGTTGATTCACCGCCAATGTCGAGGATATCGGCCCCGGCCTGCTCTAGTTCCAGAGCACGTTCGACTGCGGCATCCGCAGCGGCAAACTGGCCACCATCGGAAAAACTGTCCGGGGTGACGTTCAGGATTCCCATCAGCAGGGGCAGATCCTTACGGGCCAGTGTGCGGCCAGGCAGAGTCCAGTTGAAGGACATGATCGACTTTCTGAGAAATTGGCCGTTCAGGTTCGGGATGATGATGAAGCTGAGCTGTTGTGCGGGGCCTGCTGAGCTGTCTGCTGCGTTTGGTCTTCAGAAGTTGAGTAGTGCCGGAGTTTCTGTGCGGCGACGGCGATGATGCCAAAACCACCGCCGATAAGCAGAACGCTGAAGATGACCATCAGGCCGATGATGACAGTTGCCAGTTCCAGCCCAAGTGGTGCCGCGTCAAACGGCAGCAGAGCGACAGTAATGATCAGCGAAATACCGAGAAGAGAAGAGAGGATTCCCAGCACCATCAGTCCCGGGCGAAACTCGGAGGCCTCCGGGGCTGTCACAGACTCGCTGAATTCTGCCGGAGTCGGGGTGGTGTTCACGACAACTTCCTGTCGGCAAAAAGCCGGTTCGGTAGGCATAACGAAGTCACGGGGGATGTGTTTCTGACTAACAAGGGTCCGATTCGTCCTGCGGGTATACGGGGGTCAGCCCCAGTTCAGCAAGCACACTGCGTTCACGAGCGCGCATGATGCACTTGAGTTCCGGGGAAAGGTCGTCGTAGCCGCACAGGTGCAGCAGACCATGCACGACATACAGCAGAAGTTCATCGCTGGCGGTCCAGCCTCCTGCTGCAGCCTGCTGTTCTGCGGTATCGGCACTGACGACAATCTCTCCCTCAATATGACAGCCAGCAGACGGGCGATCGACCATGACTTCCTGCGGCAGTTGAGTCAGGCGGATGTGATCCAGCTGAAAGCTGATGACATCGGTCGGATAATCGTGTTGCAGATGCTCACGATTCAGGCGATGAATGGTGGGGTCGTCCACCACTGAAATACTGAGGACAGCAGATTCCACCTGCTCCTGGTGCAGAGTGGTCAGGATTGCTCTCTGCAGGCGGAGTTCATCAACAGCCAGTTGCGACTGGCCGTTCTCAATATCAATTTCAAACGTCATGCACCGGATCCTTCCGCAGGCAATCCGGAATCATCTGCAGAGTGTCTTATCACAGGGATCACGCTGACTTATTGCCGGCTGCAGTGGTATCCGAGGGTTTATCAAACGAGCCGCTCTTCAGCATGCTGATGTAGTCAGCAAGATCCTTGCGGACGACTCCTGAGAGCAGAAACAGGCCAATCATATTGGGGATCATCATTCCGAAGATCATCAGGTCGCCGAAGTCCATTACGTTCTCTGCAGAAACGACGGACCCGAGAAATGTGAATGCCAGAAAGATCACTTTGTAGATAATTGACTGGCTCTCTCCGAACAGGAATGCCCAGCAGCGTTCTCCATAATAAGACCACGAGATCATAGTGCTGTAAGCGAACATGAATGTGGCGAAGGCGAGCACGTATTTGAACCCCGGAATCTCGCCATCCATGGCGGCGGAAGTCAGAGCAGCACCGCGGACAGCCACTTTGTCCGTTGCGTTGCTTCCTTCTGCAGCAAGTGTTTCAATGTCGTAGTGCTGTTTGAATTCGGAGGACAGTGACGGATCACGGTAGTCATAGGCACCGGTGATGATGATTACCAGGGCAGTCATGGTGCAGACAAGAATGGTGTCCACAAATGGCTCCAGCAGAGCCACAATCCCCTCGCGAATCGGGTATTCACATTTTGCCGCTGCGTGGGCGATTGCTGCCGAGCCTACTCCGGCTTCGTTGGAGAAGGCTGCACGCTTGAAGCCCATAATGAGCACTCCGAAGAAGCCACCCCGAAATGCTTCAGCGCTGAATGCTGAGGCAAAGATGGAACCGAAAGCTGCCGGGACGGCGGAGTAATTCTTGAGAATGATCAACAGACCACCGAGGACATAAACGCCACACATTACCGGAACGATCTTGTCGGCTGTGGATGCGATGCGTTTGATTCCACCGATGATCACAACGGCAGTAATCACAAGCATGATCAGCCCGTAGACCCACGGGTATGTGCCAAAGAAGGGAACTGTCTGGCTGACGGCATCAAGGCTGCCTTTCACCTGGTATGAATTACCGCCGGCAAAAGAACCGCCGACACAGAGGATTGCAAAGGCAACTCCGAGGACCTTGCCGAGTGGACCGAGCCCTTTTTCGGCAAGGCCGCGAGAGAGATAATACATGGCCCCGCCCATCACGTGGCCATCGGGACGAATCTCACGGTATTTCTGCCCCAGGGTACATTCCACAAACTTGGACGACATACCCATAAAGCCGGCAAGGATCATCCAGAATGCTGCCCCAGGGCCACCAAGCGCGATGGCAGTAGAGACCCCGGCGATGTTGCCGAGCCCAACAGTCGCTGAAAGTGCGGTCGTAAGCGCCTGAAAATGACTTACATCTCCCTGCGATGAGCCGTTTGAGTACTTCCCGGCTACGACTTTGAGAGCGTGAGTGAATCCGAAGAGGTTGATGAATTGCATGCGTATCGTGAAGAACGCAGCTCCAGTTACCAGCAGCAGCACGGCAAGTGGAACGGTACGTGGCGGGGAGCCCGGAACCACCGGTACTTCATAGAAGATGACGGATCCGACGGTAACATTGACCTGCCCAAACCACTCGTTCACCGGTTCAAGCTGCTTGTTGACCTGATCAAAGAACGAAACGTCATCGGCTGCTGACTTACTCGGGTCCGGGGCATCCGGGGCCAACGCTGCGGGGTCAGCTGTGAGTGGCTCCACTGCAGACGATTCCTGAGCATGCACAGGTCCTGACATCAGCCAGGTGGCCGTGGCAAGAGTGATCGCAAGCAGCAGTGAACGCAGCCGGATGGCAGACATCGCCGTGTTCCAGGCAGATCGATTCATGGATGCAATTCCGCGACAAAAAGTTGGAAACAACATCGGAAGTGTGGATCGCAGAAATCAGCCGCACGTTACCGGCGTAAGAATGAGGCTTCGCAATGACGGTGCCGGATCACACAACAAGCGATGAACTCAGGCAAAAGCCTGATAGTGAACAATGATGCTGCGACGATCCGCAACAGTGAAAACAGCAGAATAGCGATTCTGATCCCCGGCAAGAACAGCCTTAACAGTCCAGAGTGCGGGAAAAGCTGAAACTTTGAAGCGTCAGGGGGGGGAGGTGAGTCTTGCCGCGGCATGAGGGCACGCGTGAGTCGAAGTGATGACATCGGCGTTAATTGGTAGTCATACTGATACGCTCGAGGCGTC
>JALRDR010000017.1 GCA_023262145.1 Planctomycetaceae bacterium
TCGAATCAGTCGCGGAGCTTCCGCGATCGGACGCGATCACTGGCCAAATTGCTATTCCGGGATGCTCGCCGGCGCTGGTATTCCGGGCGGGCTGGTCTACGGCGAATCCGATGACACCGCAGCATGGGTCCGAGAGTCCCCCGTGAGCCCGGAGGATTTCGGAGCCACAATCCTGGCTGCACTCGGGATTCGCCCCGATTCCCGACTCAGTCCCGACGGGTTCACACGTCCCGCCAGCAGCGGACAACCACTGCCATTCCTCTGACGTCGCTGGGCCGCACAGGACTCCTGCGCGGGCGTTGAAAAGATTGCCCGATTTCCCCGAATCACCCTTCTCAGAGGCAGGAAATTGTCGTCACAAAACACCAATTTCGCCGATCAGGACTGCTGGGAGATAACCGCGGGGGTAGCATCTTCTGCAACGCGAAAAATCCACGAATACAGCGGCGGGCGGCTATGCCCCGTCGCAACGTTAACCGGCTGTCTGCAGGCACTTCCACAGGCGCCGTTCGTAAACACCTTGCTCTGGCAGAGGTTGATCCGATGACGATTTCCATGACCGATTACTTCCGGACCCGTAAATCAGACCGGAAAAAGGAAACTCGCTACATCAACGTCATCAACAAGGACAACTGCACGTCCTGCAATTCCTGCGCGACTGTCTGCCCGGTTGACTGCATCTACGAAGTGGTCAGCCCGATTCCATCCGAAAGCTACCACCAGATCGACACCAGCCGCTGTATCGGCTGCCAGATGTGCTATCGCTCCCCTAATGACAGCAGTGAATTCTATCAGCTCACCATCTGTCCGTGGAATGCGATCGACATGCTGCACAATCCGAACATGAAACCGGACGCTAAGTCGGTCATGCACCCCTACTACCGAGGTGCATCCACCGATCTGCCATGGTCGAAGCTCGAAGAATACGGCTACCAGCTGTTCCTCGATGGCGAAGTTTTCCTGACTGACGATCTGCCGGACCTGCAGCAGGTGTTCGCCGCACTGCAGGAAGAAGCGTGGATGTACAGCGAAGAGGACAATATCCGTATCGTGGCAGAGCAGTCGGAAGCGGGTGACGGCTTTATTCGCTACAGTGCGACTGAGGAAGGTCGCGATCTGCTGGACTGCATGTATCGCAACTGGCACCGAATCTTCATGGACTGACCAGCCTTCCGGCCGCAGAGTCCACGAATGTTTCCGGTATTCACGGCGTCCTTCCTGTCCCTTGTCACAGGAGGCACCTTGTGTCTGACTCTGTCTGCCCACTTCCCGGTTGTTCGCTGCCCGTTTGTTCGCTGCCTGGTTATTCACGGCCCGTCTGCGTGTTGCCTGCTGACTTGCCAGCGCGTGCTTTGGCAGTCATCTGTGTTCTGCTGACCAGTAGCTTCCTCAACCTCCTGCCGGCGCAGGAACTGCAGCCGATCAGCGCTCCGCCAGCTGAAATGCAGCTGGACAGTTTCTACGCCAAGTTCCTTTCAGCCGACGGCTTTCCCATTGTCGCTTCCGCTCAGGTCAACGATTACGCGCTGCGTGAAGCTGCCTGGCTGATCCGGCAGATGCTTGCACAACGCCCCGATGTGAAAGCTGCGATGATTCAGGGAGGCTCGCAACTCTCCATCATCGCGTGGAATGAATTCACCTGCGATATCCCGGAATACCGACGGATGGGTCGTCCGCAGAACGACGGACGACAGATCCCGGGCGTTGCTGCCAGAGACTTCTGGGATGCAAGAGCGCGCGGGCTGGGTGGTTCAGCAACCGACCCGGTCTGTTCGTGCGGCGAAGAAAACCTGCTGGGCTACCCCGGCGATCCGTACCGCGCTGAGAACATACTCATCCACGAATTCGCGCACAATATGCACCTGCGCGGCCTGAATGTTGTGGATCCTGCATTTGATGAACGTGTGCGAAATACCTGGAAAGAAGCCATGGATGCCGGGCTCTGGGCTGGCAAATATGCGTCAGTCAATCATCACGAGTACTTTGCGGAAGGGGTGCAGTCGTGGTTCAGCAATAACCGTCAGAACGACCACGATCACAACCACGTCGACACTCGAGAAGAGCTGATCGAGTACGATCCGGGACTGGCTGAAATCTGTCGCTCCGTCTTTGGCGATACCGTGCTCGTCTATACCCGCCCGGAAACTCGGCTTCACGGCCACCTGCAGGGGTATGACCCACAGAGCGCGCCGGAATTTCGCTGGCCGGAACGTCTGCAGAATGCGAAACAAAAGATCCGTGAACAGGCTCAGCAGCGTTCAGATGATGCTGAAAAGAAACCATCGCAGAAACAGAATTAAGATCCAGCCGTGGCCGCTGCGATCAGACGACTCCGTCAGATGATCCCCAGCTCCACGCCGGTTTCCCTGAACGCCTCCACCGCTTGCTCCAGCTGCTGGCGACTGTGCGCGGCAGACATCTGCGTGCGAATCCGCGCCGCACCGTGCGGGACAACCGGAAAGGAAAAACCAATAACGTAGATTCCTCGCAACAACAGCGCGTCTGCCATTCTGGTCGCCAGTGCCGCATCCCCGATCATGACGGGAACAATTGCGTGCTCACCTGGAAGAATTCGGAATCCCGCTGAGGTCATTGCTGCTCGAAAATACTCAGTGTTCGCACGCAGCTGGGCACGCAGGTCAGCGGAAGTGCTGAGCAGTTCAAGTGCAGCAAGAGATGCTGCCGCAATCGGCGGTGCCAGCGAATTGGAGAACAGGTAAGGACGAGACCGCTGACGCAGCAGATCAATCAGGACTCCCCGCCCGCTCGTGTATCCTCCACTTGCCCCCCCGAGAGCCTTTCCCAGAGTGCCGGTAAGCAGATCAATTCGCTCCTGAACTCCAAAGTGCTCCGGAGTTCCACGCCCCGACTGACCAACAAAACCAACCGCGTGAGAATCATCCACCATGATCGATGCATCGTAGCGATCCGCCAGCTCGCAGATCGCCGGCAGATCGGCCAGATAACCGTCCATCGAGAACACGCCATCCGTG
>JALRDR010000356.1 GCA_023262145.1 Planctomycetaceae bacterium
AGGCGTCTGATTGCGTTGGACGCCTGCGTGAATTGACGAACAGTTCAGCACTTCCTGAATTCACTGTTCATGTCCCCGGCGATTGGCAAACTGGTCAACAGGCATGTAACACAGCATGCCGCTCGCACTTGCTTGTATCCTACTCAGAACTCAACCGCACGCGAAGTGACGCGCTCGTGGACACGACCGAGATGCGCGAGGAAAGTGATCCTGGTACAGACCACGCTGGAATCGCCAGCCGAAAGTATGCCTGAATCCGTTTGAGGTGGCTGCTGATGCGGTTGACATCGATGTATTGCCGCTGCGAATCGACGGGTGCTGCTTGCTTCAGTCAATAGCCGGCAGACGGGGCCCTGTGAGGCGAATCTGCTGTTCCTTGCGGCTGATTCCGATCAGCCCGCCAGTGAGCGGATCCACGGCAAATCCCTGCCCCGTGAATGGCACCTGTTCGCTGCCGATGAACTTGAGCACGGAACCGGCAGCAGGCAACTGCAGACGATAGATCCGACCATTGTCATGGTCAGTGGTGAGCAGCGAATCATCGTACCAGAGCCCGCCCGAAAGGCTGTATCTGCCCAGCTGGCTGATCACTTCTGGCGGAAATGTCCAGCGTCCCAGTTCGTTCCAGTTGTCATCGAAACTGACCAGAAATGTCTCGGCGTTATGCTCATCATAGCGAGCGAAGTTGCACCACCACTCGTTCCTGTGACGAATGACCCACGTCAGACTGCCGCCGTAGTCGCGAAAGTCATGAAAAACGGAAAGCCGCATGGTTTGCAGATTCAGCTGCATGACCTGACTCTGTTCCGGCACCGCAGGATAATTGGAATGAGCCAGCAGCAGCCGATCATTCCACAGAAAGCCACTGTTCAGATGCTTTGCTTCCCCGCTGCTGACTTCCAGCCGTGCACCCGTTTCACGGTCATAGCGAGCCACAACGGTGCTGGAAATGGCGTAGAAATGTTGCTGCGTTGCTGCCGCCGCCTGATGAGCTTCCGCCGCGGGAATGGTGTGCACAAGCGGCCAGCGTGGATCTTCTGCCGCTGAATGATTTGAGAGCAGAAGCAGGATCAGCGTGCTGGTCAGAAGGTTGCAGTGAATCATGCGGGAACAGTCGAAAGAGCCTGGAACGAGGATGTGCCCTGCATTGGCAGTCGGTGTTCAGTTGCGCGGAAGTCCGGGGCGGGGGCTGCCCGGACCGCGTCCGGGACGTGGCGGGCCTGGTCTTCCGGGTGGACCAGCCGGACCGGAGGGACGTCCGCGGAGTGCTCCGCGACGATCCACTTCACCCCAGTAGCCACCAATGATGTGTGGAAACTGCCCCGGCGTGACGTGGTAGTGCCAGCCCCGCTGATCGTCATGGTGTACATTGAAGTCATTGAGCGGATTCTCGTCGCAGTTCTTTGCCAGCAGACCATTGGCTTCGTAGGGACCATAGACGGGAAAACCGTCGAAGGCGAATCCGATGACGGGTGAGTGGCTCTGTCCGTCATCGCTCCACGGAGATTTGATGCAGACCGGATACTTGTGATAGTGATACATGGAATTGGGAGCAGGATGTCCGCAGCAGCGGTCCAGTCTCCAGA
>JALRDR010000418.1 GCA_023262145.1 Planctomycetaceae bacterium
TGCCTGCAGGGCTTCCAGGAGCTGATCCGGATAGTCAGCGGCGTGACGCGATTCAGCATCTGCCAGCCGCAGCAGAATGGAGATTGCTTTTTCCGTTGGTGTTGCTGCTGCCGTCTCCAGCTGAGTCAGCAAGGCCTCGGAAAACTGCTCCTGCGCAAGAGCTTTCTGGAGCGTAATTCGAAATCGCAGCTGCTGTCGCTCACCCCTCTGCAGAATCTGGTCTGACAGCTGATCAAGCATCTCGAGCGCTGCATCTGACTGGTCGGATTCCTGCAGAAAAATCGCGCGCGTCAGACTGACTTCTGTTTTCCCCGACTCTGTTTCAGCTGTTGTCAGTGAGGAGACATTGTTGAGGCTGTAGCTGATGATTCCCCGGGAGTCAGCAAGAAAGCCACCTGCTGTCGCGGCGGAGCGAATACCAGGAAGTGGTGTTGCGGCCTTGCCGGTGGTGAGCGAGACGGGGAGCACACTGCCGTCAGAAGCGGGAACGAAGATCTGATTGCCCAGCCTGACAGCCTGTCCGACCGGCACCGGTCCGGGTCGTTTGATGGGAATGCTCCAGAGCTGTTCCTTTGCAGACAGGTCCCAGGCCGTGATTGTTCGATCCGCTGCGAATACGACCATAGACGGGCTGTTCCAGAGTCGGATCAGCTGGCGGCCACGAATTTTGCCGGTAGTCGCTCCCGTGAACAGGTCCGTGAAGACGGGCTCAGGGGTACCTGCGAGCATCCACAGCACTTCTTCACCAGTGACCAGCGGAGCTTCTGACAGGGGAATCTGCGGGCTGCTGAACGGCAGCGAAATTCGTCCGGCGATGTTGCGGCGAACAGAATTGCCGGCTGCTGACTCAGGAAGATTGTGAACCGGCAGCTGCCGCGCCCAGATTACTGAGTCGGTCAGCGTATCCATCGCGATTACGAGATCGGTTGTGGTGCTTGTCAGCAGCAGCCCGTGAGACTGCTGCATGCTGGCACGCAGGAACTGCCGCTGCGGATCTCCTCCGATCGGCTGATCCGGGTAGACAAGCATGGTCCGATTCAGGAGTTCGCCGGTGCTTGCGCGGAGGCAGACTGCTTCTACCTGTCCGTCAGGGTTTTCAACCACAGCGTAAAGCTTCTGCCCCACGGGCAGTGGCGGGCCACAGAACCAGGATCCGGCAAGTTCATTCCCGAAGATTTCTTCAATCGGTGGACCACCGGTGGTCCAGAGTCGTTTTCCGGTGAGCTTATCGAAGGCGGATAATTCTCGCGTGTCGACCACTTCTGAAGTCAGACGGCCCAGAATTCGTTGCATGCGCATGCTGTCTTCGGGCCCCCGGGAGACGTCTGCTGAGGGGGCTGTGGTAAGCACATAAAGTCGCTCTGAGTCCGCGGTCAGGCTGCCGTCAATTTCATTATGCTCAAACAACCCGGTCAGCTCGTCATTGACGATGCCACCATAGCTGGTTGCGGATGAGCCGGCGCCTTGCAGAGTCTGCGTCCACAAGGCTGCTCCGGTACTGCGATTCCATGCTTCGAGTCGGCCAGGCTGCACTGCGTAAACGCGTTCTGAATCCATCACCGGCCCGCGAGACATGACCGGCAGCCCCTGCTGCTGCTGCTCCAGTTTCCGGACGTGATTGCGATGCGAGTTTCTGATTGCTGAAGGAAATGAGAGCGGTTCGATCCAGGCCAGCTGCAGCGAATTCTGAGCAGTGCTGGCTTCCGGATTGCCGGGGACATCCGGTGAGTCGTCTGTGAGCAGACTGGTGGAATCCTGCAGGCTCTGGTCAAATTTTCGGGCGGCATCTGCCACCGCCCCCGCTGCCTGAGGGTGCAGCAGCGGTCGCAGCCACCAGCGAGCTGAATTCAGCTGGCCGCGATCCGCTGCAATCCGCGCCAATAACAGATGCACACGAACGGCGGTGGGGGTACCGGAAAAGCGATGCAGAATGCCCGGCAGGAGTTCTGTTGAGTTTTGCGAGACGGCCCGCCGGAGTTCTGCCTGCGCAATCTGTTCGTCGGCCGCGGCAATTCCCTGCAGAACGCCCCGGAGCTGAATGAGCCGTTCGGTCAGCACGCGGTGAAGTGGCTGAAAAGTGTGTCGCCCGGTTCCGATCATGGTTGTCGGATCAGCCAGACGCAGCTGTACCAGCTGATTTGAAAACCCGGGACCGTCGGCGGCGGCAATCAGTTCATCAAGTTCCTGCAGTTGCAGTGCTGTTCGCTGGTCGACCGGCAGCCGTTCTTCCGGGTTGGGCTGGTACTGCGGCACTGATCCTGGTTCGTCTGCCTGCAGCGGAGTTCGGTATGCTGCCAGCATCAGGGTGATCAGAAGCACAACCGCGAATGGCCGTGATAACGACACCGCATCAGGACTGCTGGAACGTGGATGAGACAATTGATTCGGCAAGAGTGGATTCCGCTGCAGCATGAAATGGTGACCGGGAAGCCCTGTCAGCAGACAGACCTGAGCAACTGAACCGGCTCGCTCGACATTCTAGCGGCAACAGGAGTATGGAACACACCCCAGCCGGAATTAAGCGTTGTTATTTGCTGCGTCCACCGCAGACTTCCTGTCTTGCCAGGTTGGTGGCAGCAGTGTGCGAGCAGCGGCGAAATCTGCCGGTTTATCAGCGGCAGTGAGTTCTGCATCGGGGGGATTGTCGGGGAGGCAGAATTCCGTCTTGTGAGCAGATTCGCGGCGAAAATACAGTTCGAGCTGCGATGCGCGAGTATGCGGCAATGCCAGTTCTTCAGGTGCGATATCGTTCATGACCGCCAGTTTCCAGCCAGCACGATCCAGAACGCCCGGCCGCAATCGCGGTCTGCCGGGATTGCTGCTGGTCTCATTGCTGACCGGCTGCAACGTGATGTCCACCGGCCGAGAGTCTGCTCTTTCACTGCTGGTTCCGGATTCCAGAAGTCCGGACAGTGACGCCACACTGGAGTCGGATGATCGACAGACCGTTGGTGAGTCCGGTGATCGCCCGGGAATCCGCAGGGTATCGGGGCTACAGGACGAACAGGTCATCGCTCCACTGCCGCGGTCTGGTCATACAGGTCCGGTGGGTGCTGGCATCCCCGCTGTCTCCATGGCGGTCTACGAGTCGGCGTCTGCAACAGCAACAGAAGATGGTGGTGCACTGCCGGAGATTCAGCCGACGGCTGCCGAGCGGAGCATGACGGATCAGTTGCTGAAACGTGTGGTGGAACACGAAGAGTCTCAGGGTGATGCTACAGACGCACTCCTGCGTGCCGTTGATCGGGCGGATGCGGATTTCAACGGCGTCGACGGAGATGGAATGGATGGGTCGCAGACCCCGTTTCTGCAGCGTCTGCTGCGCAACGGTGCGGAAGAGTCGGCTGCTGATCCGGATGTCGCATCAGGCGTGGCTGCCGGGTCTGTGGATATGAGACGGAGTGCGGACCAGTCCGAGGGTCTTCTGAAGGATTCGGAGTCGGCAGCGGAATTCCCTGCTGGGACGGGTGATGCTGCACTCGAAACAGAAGACTCCGTGCTGAATCGCTTTCGACAGTTCTATGTGCCCAGCCTGGAAGAAAACACAGACCGTCTGCGCCGTCAGGTGAAACGGTTTTCAGATCCGTTCGGACTACTGCGTGAGAAGCCAGCAGAGACATCTGCTGGTGGTGGTCCGACAGCGGAGCAGCTTGCGAATCAGTATCCGATGGAGTTTTCTGAGGAACTGGATAGAGGGCTGCCGATGCAGCCGTTGTTTGATCCCAAGGCTGAACAAAGTCTGCAGGGGCTGTTGCAGCTGGCGACAGAGAATCTGCGGAACGGGCTGCAGGAGTGGCCACGTGATACGGCAGGACAACCGCTCAACATTGAGGAGTGGCGCAAGCGACAGACCGATCTGAGCCTGTTGTATGCGGTTTCCGGACAGACGGCAGAATCCATTCGAACTTTGCCGGACCTGCCACGTGCAGAGCAGGAATTCTGGCAGTCCCTGATACTGGCGACGCACCAGTACCGCGGTGTGAGCGATGGTGCAGACCAGCCGGAGCAGGTGAGTCAGACGCTGGCGTATCTGCGTCAGGCGACAGGTCACCTGCAGCCACTTGCGAAGCTGCAGGTTTATCGTCTGCAGTTCTGCAGCCGAGTGGATGGGTTTGGAATGCTGACACCGCTGCCGACGGTGGAATTTGAGCCTGGTCAGCGGATGCTGCTTTATGCCGGCGTGCGTGACTTTGCCGCCGAACTGACGGTGGAGGGATTTCATCGCTCGGAATTTGCGGCTGAGATTGTATTTGCCCGGGAATCTGATGGTGGGATTGTTGA
>JALRDR010000428.1 GCA_023262145.1 Planctomycetaceae bacterium
CTCCCTGATACGCTGCAGGGCGTTTGCCCATTGCAGGCTAAGGCTTTTCGCGTCGTACTCTGAAGCGTTTGCGATGCGTGTCACGCCGATTTTGAGTGCGGCTTTGTAGCAGTCGCGCGGAAGCCGTTGCCGTCGCTGGTCCATGTCGCCCCTGCCTTGGCTGGGGTATTGTCGGCAGACCTGGAGCACGTCAAGCCATTCGGGGTTTTCGCTCGCCCTGCGACTCACGTTCCCGCTCGCACGTTCTTCTGGCAGTTGCAGCAGGCTGTACTTGCCTCGGTTGATGGCGTAACTCATTCTGGCCTCAATCGTCGCGAGCCCTTCGCGTCGCATGTCACGTGCAATGGTTTCTAGTCGTGGATCATTTGGCAGCATTGGCCGCTTTGATGTCTCGTGGTGCCGGTACCATGTGGCTAGCAGCTCGACTGCCCTTTGCCTGTCAATTCCATCAGGAATGCACACCTCGGCGAGAAACGCCGGGGTGTCTTGGATAGGGATAGGGATAGGGATAGAAGGTTTACCGCTTTCATGCCCTTTCTCTTTCCGCAATTCGTCCCCTATTCGTTCCGCATTCAGGTCACTATTCATTCCGCTATTCATTCCGCTATTCATTCCGTATACGGAATGATTGTCGCCCCAAATACGCTGCTGCTCGCCAAGTTGCGTATCAGGCAGGTCTGCAAATTCATCGGGCCAAATCACCCAATACTCACCGATGGACCTGTTGCCGCTGCGCTGGTAGTGCAGCCACCCTGCGTTCACTGCAGCATCACGGGCTGCCGCCAATTGCTTCGGGCTGCGTAGCCCCAGCAGGCTCATCAGTTGTTCATTCCAAAAACGAACAGGCTTCCGGTAGTAGCATGAGTCCTCAGTCTGGACGACATACACCAGCAACAGTGCGGCAGTCTGCCCGATTTCCTGAGCAACGCACACCTTCGCGGTCAACCTAATGAACCTGTTCGCAAAGAACGGCGTATGTTGCCGTGCTTTCGGGTACTCCCTCATCTCCTCCTGCTCCTTCGCCACGGTCCGCACCTTCCGAAGGCATGAAAAAACCCGTCATGAGGCTGGTACCAGCAACCTCAGACGGGTCAGAATCCGGGTTTCCCGGATGGGTTTAGTTTGCGGCAGTGCCTGGTACTCACAGCCGCCTACATTGTTACGTTAGCCGGTGGGATTGTCAATGTCGGTCTGCACAGCATCGCGAAGCGTCCACATTGAATCAGGGCACGCCCCGGCCTGCATCATTTGCAGAATTTTTACACCCACCAAAGGCGTGATTTTTTCAGCACGGCGGAATCCATTGTGCCGAAAATTGTTTCCGTCACTGTCAACCACCATCCATCGTTTCTTATGTGGCCAGTATTCGGACGTAAAACCGATGCACCATTGGTCGGCTGGGTCACCGTCTTCGTACTTGGTGGCGAGCACGTAGTCACCAATCTGAACATTGCCCGTTGCGGCTGCCGGTGTGGTATCGGCGGCGGTGCCAATGCCGGTCGGCTTTGGCTCGTGCTCGCCGCAGCCCTCATCACTCAGCGTCTGTGGAAACCATGTGTATGGCCTTGCGCCGTCTGGGTCGAGAACCACCTGTGGTGCCCTGATGCAGCAGTCACCGGCGTTTGGCTGTTTGCGTTTCCAGTGCTTGCAGGTTTCACAAGTTTCTGTCATGTCGCACCCCCTTCCGTGCCTAACTGGTTGCTAGCGTCCGCTAATCCCGGCCGCCGATCATGTTTGTAGCACCAGCTATCCTGATGCGTCTCGCGATAGACGATCTGAATGTCCATTAAGCTGTGACTGCGAATGCCCGCATTGATGCCGAAACTCTCTAAGCACTCGTGATAACCCTCATCCTCGTTTGGCTTGTCAGTGTTGAAGTGCTTGCAGGTCTTACAGGTTTCCGTCATCACACGCCCCCTTCTGTGTCGGTGGGGTTGTCAATGTCTTCCGCTGGATCATCTTCTGTCGCAAAGCAGTCCAGCAAATACCCCATTTGTGCCGATTCTTTCAGTTCAAATCGTGTCAATATTTCTGAGATCTGAGCCACTAGAATGCACGATCGAATGAAGTGCCCGACAGGGCCTTGCCTGTTTTCGTGCTTCATCAAAAACGCTACGACTTCATCCATGTTCAGTTTCCTCCCAAGATTGCTTTACATGTTCGGCACCCGTAGGCCAGGTTGTCATCCCACAGGTCTGTGCTCCCGCAGCGTGGGCACCTACCGTGGCCACGTGTCCGTAGGTTGTCCATTAGGTTCTTTGTGTCGCAGATGTTGGAGTGGATGCGACACAAACGGCAGTAACGGCAGTCATCTGAACCACAAGAGCATTTTGGGTCGGTGGTCATCGCGCCAGCCAGTACAGCAGATACCCGGTAGCAGCAACTGGCGTGACAACAAGCCACAGGAACATGAGCAGCGAGAACAGCACTACCAGTGGCATGATAATTGGGGCGAGTAGCAGCGTCAGAGCATCACTCAGAATTGACGGTTGGGCGTGTTCTGTCTCTGGGTCATCGATCATTGTTCAGTTCCTTCAAGATGGGTGTGTCCTTTTCCACCTTCCGCCATCTTCCTATTGCGATCAGCGAATTAGCGTGGGCAACGCTTTCCGGTGTCAGCAGTTTTACTTTCAGGTGTTGTCCGTGCTGTGGGGACTCCGCAGACATCGGTCTTGTTGTTTCGATGATGTCTCCGATCTTCAGCATGGGTTGTCCCCTTCCCGTTGTGGCCATGCTCTCACGGCCATGATCAGACGATCTTCTGCCTCTATCGTGCCATCCTGAGTGGTGCCATGTCCCATGCGTTTGTCTGTGTTGGTTGGTGCCCACTCGCGGACGCAGAGCCTCGCTGCGTCAACGATATCGAGCAGGAGTTTCAGTTCATCTGTGGGGATAGTGTGTTTGATTTTAAAGATGTCGATGTCCTGCCTCAGTCGGCAGCGAATTGCATCAATGGCCAGCGGCTTTTCGATTTGTTCAAGACCGTTATCCATCAGTCAGCTCCTTCCGTGGTGCCGGTGTCAGCTTGCTTTCCAGTCATAGCGTCCTGCATCATCGGCACGGCGGCGTCAACGGCATCAAGCAGCATGTGCAGATACCGAGTGGGGATACAATGAACGGGGCTGAAGTTATCCATCTCTTCGCGTATGCGTTGGCAGACGGTCCGGTGAATGACTTCGATATCATGCGGCGTCAGTTCGCTGGTATCTGTCGATTCCTGTTCCGCCGATTTGCGATGCGGTGTCACTTCGACCATTGTTCCGTTCGGTGAAGGCACCCACGCTCTTACGAGTCCATCGAGCAGATTCAAGTAGTTGCCGTTATTGTCCATTACTCACTCCCGCTGATGCAGAACGCTATTGGATTACACACGTCGAGTTTTTTCACTGGCCCCCAATCTTCAACCTGAGAGCCATGCTGGCCTTCAACCATTTTCTTTGCATGCTCTTCTGTTGCGGCAATGGCAAATGCCATCCCGAAGAACCAATTTGGATTGGTGGAGAACTCAGTCCAGACCCACAAATACAACTTTGGTCGTTCCTTTTGTCGCTGCACTGCCTGATACGCGCAGGGCCGACAATAGCATTCCCACTCGTCATACTCGTAGTTCGTTTTCCTCCACCACCCTTTACCGCAGCTCTTCTCGCAGTCGCTGCAGTTCCAGCCAGCCGTTTCGCCTGGCAAATACCCGGCACGCCGTATTTCGCGGATCTGCTGCCGTGCACTGGTCATCACGCACTCCCTTCCGTGGTGTCGGTGGGGTTGTCAATTCCTGTCGGTGGCCCCAGCAGAGTGCGAATGACCACATGAAACGGAATTTCCAGCAGATGTGGCGACTCCTCATCTTGTCCAATCAGCCACAGCAATGTTGCATTCTTGCTTGAAATCTTTTGTGCGGTCTGCTTCTCGTTGTACTCAGCCACCTCCTTAATCTGGCTGATTGACCACATGGCTTTTCGGCGAATTGCACCCCACCATGCGAATTCAGCATACACGAACTCGTCACTGAGCTTGATGAACTTGTCCTGACTCATCACGCACCTCCTTTCATCGGCACCTGAGTAATGGTCATTCTGATCCGGCATTCCGGCGTTTCCATTTCGATGGGTTCATCGAGTCTGGCAGTGAACGTACTTCCAACCAGTTGCCCGGTGGGCAGGTGTGAGATCTTCGTTGTCACTTCAAGTTGCTTCTTGTGCTCTTCGTTGTGGTCGACGAGCACACCGACTTCAACGGAGTCTTTCCGTTCAATCAGCACCCAGCCACTTGCGTAGATAGCGGCTGATGGCATGTAATGATCATCGTCGGGAGTTCCGAACTGGCGGTTGAATACGTCACCGTCAAGTTGATGGGTGGCATGAAGTAATCTCCTCCATGAATAGAATTCCCCGCGAGATTCAAGTACTACACCGCAGAATGGTGTCTTTACTCGTTCTGCGGTGTACACGCAGACGTAGTACTTCTGCCAGTTCTCTGCGATATCCGGCGTGACTTTGGCAATTCGTTTGAATGGTCCGTCCATTGCTGTTCCCTTCAGTGTAAAGTAATCAGTTTCCACATGGAGCAGGATAACTCAGTGCGGGGTCGTGGTCAATGGGGTTGTTTGTTTGCCTGATGCTGTTCGCATTGTTCAATCAGATCGCTGAGCGACGGGTGGCGAGTCATCAGGCTTCCTTCAGTATTGCGCGCCCAGACCTGAATTGCCAGACGCCTTGGGCCTGCCGAATCAATGGCGACTCTGCAACAATGCTTGTGCGCCAGAACTACCAACCACGTCAGATAGCCGCTGTCAAACGTTGCCAGGTCCATCTGCGTCGTCATCCGCAGTCCGTAGCCAAGGTGTGCAAGCTTGCCGAGGTGATGCTCGCCGCCGGCAAACTCCAGCAGCAGTGCATAGCACCGCTGTTTTTCTGGCGTCCATTCTTCGTCGTTGGGGGTTGCTGGTTTGTATTGTTGAGTCATCACGCACCGCCTTTCGTGTCGGTGGGGTTGTCGGTGCCCTTTGGTGACATCAATATCCGTTCCGATTCTTCCACTGCCGCGTCGCGCTGCAATCTTTCCGCCATGTCAATTGCTGCGTCAAGCTGCTTATCCAGTCGACCCAATGCACTAAGTACGGCGGAAAGGATATAGCTCTGCTCGGTAAGTTTTTCCAGCAGTTCTTCGATGTTGTCAATTTTACTCATCACGCCCCTCCTTCTGCTGTCGTGTCGATGTAGGTCGGTTTCGCGGTGACGCTAATGCTAAGTCCCCTCCTAGGCGGGTAATCCACAAATGTTTTCTTAGCCAAACCAAACCGGCTGAAGTGGGTGATCACCCTCGTGGCTCGCAGGGGCTGCGACCCCGCGGCATGGTTGGCTCCGCTTAGGACGGCAAACTCAATCGT
>JALRDR010000519.1 GCA_023262145.1 Planctomycetaceae bacterium
ACCCGCCCCGATATCCTCAAGCTCGGCTCGAATGCCCAGATTGTAGAAGCCCTTGTCGTACCACGCTTTCTGTAGATCGGCCATCTCCATCTGCTCGATCAGCGGCGGAGCTTCCTCACCCTCTTCAGGAACCGAACGCAGCGATGCTACGGTTGCTTCACTGAAGACCGCGCCATCGTGGCAGTCGCTGCAGCGTCCCTCATTCAGGAAGATGTTCAGACCACGTTTTGCCTGGTCAGAGAGGGCGTCGTGATCACCGCTGGCGAACGAATCGTACGGGGACTGGTCTGACACGAGAGTGGATTCATACAGCATGATGGACAGACCCCAGAACAGCGAGAAGTTGATTTCCATCTGGCTGTACCCTTCGTCGGTCTGATCTTCAGACGCCCACCACTCCGGGGCAAAAGCCTCCCGAATGAGTTGGGCGTAGCTGGCCGTTTCCGGATTCAGGCCAGGTTCTCCGTTCAGCATTGCATATGGGCCAAGGACACTGTCATCTGCGGCTACTCGCTGTTTTGCCAGTGGCTGCAAAGCGAGCATCTTGCGACCGACATCAGGGAATTCGCGTCCCATCCACGACATCTCAACAGTGCTGAGTACCGGACCGACAGCCTGAGAAGCAAGAGCGGCATTATTCAGCAGAATCTGGACGGGCTGCATTGGACCGCCGGCAGCTGAACTCTTCATGACGCGAGCGTCGTCATCCAGGTCCCCCCAGTTGTTCACCCCGTTGAAGAAGTGGTTCGCACGTCCATCCCAGAAAAGGCGTTCGAAGAACACCGCGTTGATCATGGTAGGCGTGTTTCGTTCGGTTGGGATACGTGCATTGACGCCCAGGAAATTGTACTCGTCGTCAGTCACGGTGCTGCCAATTTCCGTAGTGCCGTCGGCATCAAAGCCGAGGAAGTCGCTGAGGATGACTCCCTGAGAGGCTCCAATTTCGACCGTATCGGAAACAACCGGGTTGCCCAATGAGAGTCCTGCTTCCGGCTCATCGCCGGGCCGAGATGGCCGTGTGAGTCGACGAAACGGGAAATCTTCCGGCTTCAGCGTCGTGTTGGCACCACGGAAACTCTCTTCTGCCTGAAGATGCCTGGATTCCATCTCCGGTGTGGGGTTGTCAAATGGGGTTCCATGAGCACCGATATACACCGAGTTCCTTGTACGGTGATCGGTACCTGCTGCCCAGTGACAGCTGGCACAGGCTGTGACGCCATCGCTACCCGCCTGAACATCCCAGAACAGTGCCTTGCCCAGAGCAATGGCCTTGTCCCGATTGACAACAAATTCACTCAGATTGTCCGGCAGCGGAACTGGTACAGAACTGAGCGGCCTTAACGACTCTGCAGGCGGTTCTGCGACGTCAAGTTCGACACCTGTAATGAACACGCCATCCCTGAGGTAAGGGTCCAGAGAGGCAAACTCGATCCCGGTGCGAACCGATGTTGCCCGAAAACTCAGGGTATAGTCCTGCCAGAGCATATCGTCGTTTGGAAATGATCGGGGGAAGAACAATGTGCGCTCGGTACGACCTGCCTTCACAAGAATCCTGCGATCGTTCACCCGATCTCGCTTCCAGTTACCCTTGGCGTGAAATCGTAGCGTGTAGTACTGGCCGATCACTGTGCTGATATGCTGCACAATCGCTCCGCCACGCGTTCCGTTCAGATCGACAACATTGCCGCCCTTGAGTGGAGACTCACCCGTGTCAACATGCAAGGCGACATTGCCATGCCTGACTGACCACGGTCCCAGTTCCGGTCGCCCGTAAAAGGAGTAAATGTGAACACCGGACTCGTGCTCTGATGATGTGAACAGCCCATCGTTCAGTTCCTCCTGAACGCGCGACGGGAGCACGCCTAAACCCGAGACGGCCATCATCTTTTTGCCGTCCACGTTGAATTCCTGAGCTGCTGCAGTCGGCACAATGAGGAGCATTGCGAGAGCCGTTGCAGCGGCATTTTGAAAATTGCGAGGTACGCACGCGAGGCGTCGGAGCAACATGAGGGAACCTCTGACTGCAGACAACTCAAAAGTCGTCCGGAACAAAAAAGGAAAAGGAGCAGAACGCCGAGGACAAGCCCTGCCCTGAGCACACCGCTGTAAATGGAACGCAGATACCTTTTGCTGAGCATCACCAGATGGCACTGAAATACTCAGGCATGGAGTGAATCTGGGATTTCTGAACAACTGTGAACGTCCGAAAGGGCAAACGGCATGCCTCACCATCTGAAAAGGGACGTTGAAGGTATGGTGCCGGAATTTCTTTAGTCGCTGTTCATCCGTAAGTTGTTTGAGGCAATTATCTTGCGACTCTGTGCGGCGGTTTTTTTTTGAGGTGATGAAATCATCATCAGCGGCTGGGTGGGCTGAGCAGGACACTCTGGGTGTAAAGATAATATGTCGATTAGATTTCCGGCGTCTCATCTCGTTAACATTCGACCTTGCGAGATTGTGCTGGCTGTGCGGAACAATCGGCTGCAGCCCTGTCTACCTGCCGCAGCTTCGTCATGAGCAGGTGATGAGCAGGTGCCATCCACTTCCGCGCCCGGTGAGCACGGTGCGGCCTCCTTGCCCCGGTGCCCTCCAATTTTGGCCCCCTCGCCAGGTGCCATCCACTTCCGCGCCTGTTGGGCAGGTGCCATCCACTCCCGTGCCCGCTCTCTCATTTCGGTGCCAGCCACTTTTTGGTGGTTGCCGGTGGGTGGCACCCTGGGCGGTGGGTGGCACCCTGAGCAGTGGG
>JALRDR010000558.1 GCA_023262145.1 Planctomycetaceae bacterium
CTGCCGCCGACAAACGCCCCTGCGCATGCTCGAACAGGCGTAAAAAATACTCCGTTGCCCCCTCCTTACTCAGTTCCGGCAGACAAATTCGCAGCACTTCCAGGGGAGCTTCATCCAGTTCCCGCATGATCCAGTGCCGCAGAATGTCATCACCCTCGGCCTGCCGGAGTTCATTCAGGAACCCCTCGGCTGCCCGCTGATGTACGCCAGCTCGAGCCAGCCCGGAGATTCCGCTGATCCGAACCATCGCGTCGGCATCCTTTAGAAACACTTCCAGATCCGCCATCCGCTCACCCCCGCTGACTGATCGCGAAATTGCTTCCGCATTCCACCAGCGAATCGCCGCATCCGGTTCCTCACCCCCAATTCGCTGCAGCGTTTTCCCATCAGCGGCCGTACTCGTCTGCGCTGCTTGCAGGACACGTCGCAGTCGATCACGCCCCGCGGTGCCCGCGAATATCTGTGCTCGTGTACCGTATCGCCGGCCTTCACTGTCCAGCATCGGCTCAGGCAGAATCTGTGCATCCCCTGTCTGCAACTGCCACTCATCACACGCTGTCCGTAACTCCACCAGCACCGCCTGCAGTTGCGGATCGTCAACAAGATTTTGAGTCTCCCAGGGATCCGCTTCCAGATCATAAAGCTCCTCCGGACGACGCGGCTCCAGCCACTGTGCTGACGCAGCCTGCAGACTGCCCTCCGCATACAACCGCCGCATCTCCTTCCGGGTCTCATTCCGCTCCGAATACGACACGTGCTGCAGAGCAGGGTGCCATGGCATCAGGTTTCTGACGTAACGATACCGCCGATTGCGAACCATCCGCACCAGGTCATGCCGCTCGTCCAGCCGATCTCTCGATCCAAAAATCAAATGCCCGTCATGCTGATCCGGCCCCAGAAATGGACGTCCGTGCATATGGTCCGGAACCGCTACGCCAGCCAGATGCAATACAGTCGGCCCCAGATCAATCAGATTGATCATGCGCTCGTCTCGACTGCCGGCGGCCTTTGCACCAGCCAGCTGCTGGTACTTCTGCGGAACTCGAACGATCATCGGCACGCGAGTTCCGCTGTCGTAGGTCCAGCGTTTTGCGCGCGGGAGGCCATTCCCGTGATCCGACCAGAAAATTACAATCGTGTCCTCGGACAACCCATTCCGTTCCAGCTCTTCCAGCAACTGACCCACACGTCGATCCATGACTGTGATCAGATCCGCCAGTCTCGCAAAATCCTCTCGCACCGACTGAGTGTTCGGATAGATCGGAGGCACCTCGATTCCCTCCGCCGAATGCCGTTCAGACTCTGGCAGATCCTTCACCACGCCAGCCCAGCCTGCAGGCCAGATCTTGCTTTCGTGTGTCATTGTCAGGTTGAACACCGCAAAAAACGGCTGACCATTCGCGCGCTTGCGATAGTGCGCCTGGCCGGATGTTTCATCCCAGACCTCCTGCTGATTCCAGACCAGGTTGTAGTCCGTCTTGCTGTTGTTGGAACAGTAATAGCCAGCTTCACGCAACAACGCCGGAAACAGACGAATCTGCTCCGGTAACTGCACTTTCGAACGCATGTGGTTTGCGCCCAGAGATATCGGGTACATGCCCGTGATAATCCCTGTGCGACTGGGGGCACAAACACCATGACAGGTGAATGCATGAGTGTACATCGTCCCCTGAGCTGCCAGATGATCCAGATTGGGAGTCGTTGCCAGCGGATCCCCGTAACACCCCAGATGCGAACTGATGTCCTCACAGCTGATCCAGAGAATGTTCGGCCGGTCTGCGGCGGTCAGCCCTCGTTCAACCAGGCCAGGCACCACCAGACTCAACACACAGATCAGCACCCTCCGTCCCCTGTCCATCTCTGCCCCCCGTTTTTCTGTAATCCGTCAGCCTGTAATCCGTCAGCCTGTAATCCGTCAGCCTGCAATCCGTCAGCCTGCAATCCGTCAGCCTGCAATCCGTCAGCCTGCAATCCGTC
>JALRDR010000568.1 GCA_023262145.1 Planctomycetaceae bacterium
ATCGCCGTGCTCAGCTGGATGCACTGGCCGTTTTGAATCAGGCTCATTATCAGCAGTACGGAGATCCTGAGGTATTGTCGCGCATACGGCAGCACGAGATGGCGTATCGCATGCAGAGCTCGGTCCCGGAACTGATGGACCTTTCTCAGGAAACTGAAGCGACATTTCAGCTTTACGGAGATGATGCGAGAACACCGGGAACGTTTGCTGCCTGCTGTCTGAACGCCCGGAGACTTGCTGAACGGGGTGTTCGCAATATTCAGATTTTCCATCGCGGCTGGGATGCGCACGGAAATCTTCCCGGCGAACACGAATCACAGTGTCGCGATATTGATCAGGGCTGTGCTGCCCTGATCAGTGACCTGCGCCGCCGCGGGATGCTGGACGATACGCTGGTTGTCTGGGGAGGGGAGTTTGGTCGGACGGCCTACTGTCAGGGACGACTGACTGGGGACACCTATGGTCGCGATCACCATCCGCGATGTTTCACCATCTGGATGGCAGGCGGCGGCGTGAAGCCGGGGATTACCTACGGACGCACCGACGACTTCGCCTACAATATCGCAGATGAATTCGGCAATCCGCTGCGTCCACAGCCGGCAAAGGAAACATGGACGCCGGGGACCATGCACATCCACGATCTGAACGCGACGATTCTGCACTTGCTGGGCATCGACCATCGTCGGCTGACGTATCGTTACCAGGGCCGCGACTTTCGACTGACCGATATCGACGGGCATGTGGTGAAGGACATTCTGGTGTAGGCGTCGTGGCAGAACTGCAATGTTCGGGTACTTCGGAACCAGTGTTTCACATCGTCTGCAAAGTCGGGAACCGGGCCGGGGGACTGCGTCATTTGGATCAGAGACTGCTGGGAACCCGAATCCGGACCGCCATTGCAGCCCCGTAATTGCTTCTCACAGGAGCTCATCCGGTTGTTGAGTCAGATCAGGCGGATGTTGCCATGTTCTCATGGTGGATTATTCTGTGGCAGGCAGAGCGACCGGGATTTCGTTGAGGGTGTAATAGGCGTCGGCATGCAGCAGTGGCAGGCCGGCTGCGGATCGCAATTGTGCGGCATTGAATTCATGCACGTGCCCCCTGACCAGTCCATTCACGGTCAGGTGCACACGCAGACCATCCTCTGAAACAACCGCCTGTGTCACGACGGGGACTGTCTGATCCACTTCAGGACTGCCGTAGCCCTGCTGGTAAATGTGTGTGAAGGTGCCGAGTGTCCATGTTGCAGTATTTGCTGCGATCAGCGGATCGACAGGCAGAGTAAACTGCAGGTCGAAGCCATCCGGGGCAGCGGTGATTTTCAGTATTTCAAAGGGGACTTTGCCGGTCCAGTCCAGTCGTTGCAGTGAGTAGGCTTCCGGTCCGCGAACCGGCCAGCCGCGATTGGTGCCTCCCAGCAGCAGATCGCCCTGCGGAGTGAATTCACAGTTCAGCAGCCCGGTGGCCAGACCTTCGCGGAAGGGATAGCAGGCACCCTGCCAGACTCCATTGACCTGTTCGGTCGTAGCACGCATCACCACGCTCAGACTGAAATCGCCAATGAAGATCTGGTTGCTGAACGGCCCGAATTTGCCCTCCGTGTGATCTACCTTGAATCCTGAGATGGAGCGTCCCATAC
>JALRDR010000578.1 GCA_023262145.1 Planctomycetaceae bacterium
CCGCTCAGCGTGCGTGGCGGCCTCGCCTGTGGAATCCCCGGAACGGTAGCCGGATTATGTCTGGCGAATGCCCGCTACGGCCGACTGCCGCTGCAGCAGGTGCTCCAGCCGGCCATTGAGCTCTGTGAACAGGGGGTTGCAGCTGATCCTCATGATCGTGAGGTGCAGCGGAGTGCCTTAGGTCGTTTCGGTGAACATGCGGACTACTCGCAGCGATTTCAGCAACTTCGGCTGCAGTATCTGAATGGTGGAACGGCGTGGTCGGAGGAAGCGGTGATCCGTTCACCACTGGGGCGTCTGTTGCGGCTGATTGCGGAACAGGGCCCGCAGGCTTTCTACGAGGGCCCGGTTGCCGCAGCGATTGCCAGGACGGTACAGCAGGCCGGCGGAGTGATGACCACGGCGGATCTGGCGGGCTACCAGCCCACGGTTCGCAAACCGTTGCAGGGGCAATTTCACGGGCGGCAGATTTTTACGATGCCACCGCCGTCCAGTGGTGGAGTGGCTGTGCTGCAGTCACTGCAGACGCTGGAGGCGTGGGAGCGAGCGCACGGATCATCACTGCGAGAGCTCGGCCATAATTCGGCAGAATATATTCATGTCGTCTCTGAGGCTCTGAAACATGCCTTTGCGGACCGGGCGGAGTTCCTTGGAGACAGCGATTACGTGGACGTGCCCCTGCAGCGACTGCTGGATGTCAACTATGCGGAACGGATGGCGGCAGGAATCATTCCTGGCAGGGTGCATGCGGCGAAGGAATACGGCAGGTACTTTCTGCAGCCGGATGGCGGTACGAGTCACTTTTCGGTGATGGATGCGGCGGGCAATGCTGTGGCCTGCACTGAAACGATTAATCTGACCTTCGGCAGTTTTGTAGTGGTCCCGGAGTACGGCATTCTGCTGAATAATGAGATGGACGACTTTGCGGCGGAGCCCGGCAAGCCCAATGCGTTTGGGCTCATGCAGAGTGCTCAGAATGCAGTGGCCGCCGGCAAACGACCGCTCAGCAGCATGACGCCATTGATTGCTGTACACAAAGGCCACGCGGTGCTCAGTTGCGGTGCATCAGGGGGCCCGCGGATTATCACAGCGACGCTGCAGCAGTTGCTCAATCGAGAAGTGTTCGGGATGTCATCGGCGGAGGCTGTTGCAGCGGCTCGATTTCATCACCAGTGGTTTCCGAATGAGCTTTTGCTGGAGGCGGGGATTGGCAGGGAACAGGGGGACAAACTGGCCAGTTGGGGCCATCAGGTGAAAAGAAGTTCCGGGCTCGCGGCTGCTCAGGGGACCGCTGCGACGGTACGGGATCGGCAGAAACTGCTGCTGGGCGGAAGCGATCCTCGGAAGCACGGTGTGCCGGCGGGGTACTGATCATCAGAGCGGTAACGGACGCAGGGTTGGCTCAGAAAAAAAAACGAAAAACAATTGATTGGGCAGATTCGTTCCTTTCACCGGCATCTTGTGTTCGAATTAGATGGTAAACGGATGACAGGAGTTGTGTATGGGGTGCTGCAGCGTGAGTTGTGAGTCTGCGGTCAGCAGTAAGATGGCAGGCTAACGCCGGAGGATGGCAGGGGAACGCCGGATGGCGATTGTCTGCCGGATGTGGGGGCAGGTGCTGAAGGTTGGTATTCTGCAGCCGCCTGCCGAGTGATCTGGACGGGTTGAGATCAAAAGAGACCAGTTTCAACGATGACAAGAGTTCCATTTGCTTATCGGATACGTGCGCGACTCGGTGACGTGCTGCGCAAGCGGCTGCGTCAGGAACGCAGTGAGTTTCTGGCTTCTGCGCAGGATGACTGTCGAGGAACGCAGCAGGCTGTGCTCAATCGCCTGCTGGCGTTGAATGAGCAGTCAGAGTTTTTTCGCCAGCATGGTCTCAGAGCGGGAATCAGTATTCGTGAGTTTCAGTCGCAGGTGCCGGTCATTGACTACGAATATCTGCGGCCATGGATCGATCGGGTTCGGGAAGGCGAGCACGGTGCACTGTTGGGGCCACAGAATCGTCTGCTCATGTTCGCCATGACCAGCGGGACCACGGCGCAGTCGAAGTACATCCCGGTAACCAGTCAGTTTCTGTCGGACTACCGTACTGGCTGGCAGCGCTGGGGTGTGCGGATGTACGACCTGTTTCCGCAGCTGCGTAACCTGAATCTGGTGCAGATGACCAGCAGTCATTGCAGATCTGTGAGCGGTGGTGGGGTTCCGTGTGGCAACATCAGCGGGCTGGTGGCATCCATGCAGGGGCCGCTTGTGCGTTCGTTGTACACGATTCCCTCGGGAGTGGCGGAAGTCGACCAGAGTGAGCTCAAAATGAGGATGGTACTCACGCTGGCGGTTACAGATCCGCACGTGGGTGTGCTCATTACGGCCAATCCCAGCACAGTGCTGCAGCTGCTGGAATCGCTGCAGGACAATCCGCAGCAGGTGATTCGGGACGTGCAGAATGGGCTGTCGGGGCAGGTGAGTGTGACAGGTGCGGCGGGTCGTCGATTACGGCGTCGTCTGCGTGCGAACCGTGCACGGGCGCGGCAGCTGGAGCGGCTGTTGCATTCGGCCGGCAGTCTGCGGGCCCGCGATCTGTGGCCGCAGCTGTGTGCTCTGGCTGTCTGGACAGGCGGCAGTGCAGGAGCTTATCTGCCGCGGCTGCGTGAGTTGTGTGACGGCATAGCGATTTGTGATCACGGTCTGCACGCCAGCGAGGGACGCATGACAGTTCCGCTCGAGGCAAACTGTTCCTCGGGGCTGCTGGAGCTGAGCAGTCATTTCTTTGAATTCATTCCGCAGCGCGATGCCGACAGCACTTCGCCGCAGGTGCTGACAGCGGAACAGCTGGTGGCGGGCGAAGAGTACCTGGTGCTGCTCACCACCAGTTCCGGGCTGGTGCGATACAATATTCGTGACGTCGTGCTGTGTACGGGGCATTACGGGGAAACTCCATTACTGGAGTTTCTGCACAAGGGAGCTCATATTTCCAGCATCACAGGAGAAAAGCTGGCGGAGTCGCAGGTGGTGCACGCAGTGCAGGTGGCTGAGAGCGAAGTGGGTCTGCAGACGGCACAGTTCACGCTGACACCGGAGTGGGGTGATAAGCCGGGCTATACACTTTACGTCGAAACGCGTGGTGATATTCAGAGTCCGGGGGTGATCCATCGATTCTCAGATGCGGTGGAGCGAAATCTGTGTGCCAGCAACGAAGAGTATCGTGAGAAGCTGGGGAGCGGTCGGTTGCGAGGGCTGCGGGTTCAGCAATTACCCCCCAAAGCATGGCAGCAATTAAGGGCTTCGCGTCTGCAGCGGAGCGGTGGCAGCGAAGAGCAGTACAAGCATCCCTGTCTGGTTCCGGACCCGGATTTTCAGAAGGTGTTTCTGAAGTTCTGCGGCCTGTCGGGTGGTCTGTTGGACGCCTGCCAGAGCGAACCTGCCGCCTGAAATCTGGCGGTGTTAAGTTGGCGGCAGGCGGTTAAGGATGCGGGGATCAAGCAGGCGCGTGTTTGGCAGGATTGCCGGCGGGGCGATTGCTGACGGGTGTCTGGAGTGTGAGGAGCGACGATGCCTCCGGGCACTGCAGAGCGGTTGGGCAGCAGTCTGCCTGCTCCGTGTGCCTGCTCTGTGTGACGCGTTCGTGCGTGTGACCGGGCAGGCGATCAGTCAGACCAGTTGGTGCGGCACGGTTCCGCCGGGCAGCAGGTGCGTGGGGCGGCCGGACAGATCCATGATGGTGTCGTCGATCTTCAGTCCCATTGCGTGGTAGACGATGGCACAGAAGTCCTCAACGGTGACGGGCTTCGTGATGGGGTGTTCAGCCTTGTCATTGGTTGCTCCGATGACCTGACCGTGTTGGAATCCACCGCCGGCAAGCAGGATGCTCTGGGCCTGCGGCCAGTGGTCGCGCCCAGCGTTGTCATTGATGCGGGGGGTATGGCCAAATTCCCCGGCGACGACGACCAGAGTATCGTCCAGCATGCCTCGTTCGGCGAGATCCTGGATCAGCACGCCTACGCATTTGTCATGACGTGGCAGTTTGTCCTTGAGTGCCCGTTCGATATTGGAGTGATCATCGAAATAGCCGGTATTGAGTGAGACATAACGCACGCCGGCCTGAATGAGTCGTCTGGCGAGCAGGGCCTGTTCACCCCAACCGGTGCCGTAGCGTTCTCGCAGTTCCGGGGATTCCTCGCTCAGATCAAACGCTTTGCGTACCTGTCCGGAGAGCACCAGGTCCATGGCCTGCTGGTCGACGGAATCCATCTGATCGAAGAGTCGGTTGCCGTCGATATTGCGTTTGAGTCGATCGAGTTGTGACCGGAGTGAGACGCGATTGAGCAGACGGTCTTCGGAGAGGCCATCGGTCAGCGAGAAGCTGCGATAGTCGCCGGTGGGAAGTGAACCGGCTTCATTGCCGTAGCTGAAATCACC
>JALRDR010000624.1 GCA_023262145.1 Planctomycetaceae bacterium
GATATTCAGGTCGTCGGACTTGATTGTATGGCCTGTTCACTGGCCCTGCATGACATACTGGCCCGTGAGGATGGCGTGGAGTACGTTCAGGCGTCGTTTCGCCGGGGTGTTGTTTCCGCCTGGATCGACAAGGCAGTAACAGGTGCAGAACAACTCCGAGAGGCACTCCGAAAGCGAAGTGTAACTCTCCTTGAAGCGGCCGATGTGGACGAGGTTCAGTAGGCCGCTGCTGTCTGAAGGGTGAATTGCAGACCGCTAACTTGCAGACCGGTGTTGATCGCGGGGAAATTCCTCAGTCAATTGATCGTGGAGATGCGTGGATGTCATTGATACAGCTCCGGCTTTGCGCGATGTTCGCGGGATTCTGCATCACAGCTGCAGCCGGCGGTGGGGAACCGTTGGCTGCGGACAAGGACTGGGACAACTTTCGTGGACCGGGGCGGCAGGGGGTGTCAACGATTACCGACCTGCCCCTCGAATGGAGTCCACAGAAAAACCTTGCGTGGAAGACGGCATTGCCCGGGGCGGGAGCATCCAGCCCGATCGTCTCAGGGAATCGCGTCCTGTTGACCTGCTACAGCGGCTACCTCGTTCCCGGGCAGGAGCAGGGGCGGCAGGCAGATCTGCAGCGGCACCTGATCTTCATTGATAAAGCGACCGGCAGAATCACACGTCAGATTGACGTAGCGGCAAAGCTCCCGGAGGAAGAGCGCATCCGCGAACATGGATTTGCCGCAAGTTCGCCGGCGACGGACGGTGAGTTGATCTGCTGTTTCTTCGGAAAGAGCGGCGTGATTGCCTGGGACTTTTCCGGACGCCAGATCTGGCAGACTGACGTTGGATCCGGGACACATGGATGGGGCAGTGCGGCTTCTCCGGTTTTCCACGGAGACCTCGTCTTCATCAATGCCAGCGTGGAAAGCCAGTCACTGGTGGCTCTGGACAGAAAAACCGGGCGTGAGGTCTGGCGGGCGGGTGAGATTCGTGAGGCGTGGAATACTCCACTGGTTGTTCGCAATTCCGCAGGGAACGAAGAACTGGTGATCGGCACGCTGGGAACGATTCGCAGTTATGACCCGCTGACTGGAGAACTCCTCTGGACCTGTGCCACCGACATCCAGTGGTACATGGTGCCCAGCCCCGTGGCGCATGATGGTGTGATCTACTACCTTGGCGGTCGCTCCGGAACCGCGTCGCTGGCAGTCCGTTGTGGCGGCAGGGGTGATGTGACACAGACGCACCGACTCTGGACCAGCCAGCGCGGTTCCAATGTGAGCTCGCCCGTATTCCATGACGGCTGCCTGTACTGGATTCATGACAGCCGTCAGACAGCCTACTGCATGGATGCTGCAACCGGCGAACTGATCTACGAGGAACGCGTCAATCGAGCGGGGCAGGTGTACTCATCGGCACTGCTTGCCGACGATCGGATTTACTACCTCACCCGGACCGGCCGAACCGTTGTCGTTCCCGCAACGAAGGAGTTCAGGATCCTTGCGGATAATGATTTGAACGACGGAACTCTGTTCAACGGCAGCCCCGCGGTTGATGGCCGGCGACTGCTCATCAGATCAGACAAATGGCTGTACTGCCTCCAGACAGAATAAGCTGATTCACCAGTTTCCATCTGAGCTGTCTGCGCAGCAATTCCGGAGCTATTCCGGTGTCATCCACTCACCCCTGGGAAGCATCAGCTGCTCTGTAGGTGACGCTAAAATGTTTGAGGGGGTGATGCCGCGTGGTGGGGGGCGATGCCGCGTAGGGTGCACCACATGTCTGAGAAGCTTGAGAAACGAAGGCTGGGTAACCCGACAGACGGCAACTGAGGTCTCCGGGAAATCCCGCCCCTGACGCAGGCAGGATCGCAAAGAACACGAGCACGTGAGCGGCCACCACTTCCGGTAAGCCGCCAAATCCGGTGCCATCCACCAATCCTGGAGAAGCATCCGAAGCCCGGTGAGGTGCCGGTGGGTGGCACCGTTTCCCGGTGGGTGGCACCGTCTCCCGGTGGGTGGCACCGTTTC
>JALRDR010000699.1 GCA_023262145.1 Planctomycetaceae bacterium
CAGCACCACGGTGAAGAATCTGATTTTGGCGAACACGTGGAAGCCTTCCAGAACGGACTGGGGCCATGGATGAAGTCGCCCTTCAAATTCACTCAGTACGGAGACTGCGGCAAACATCTCAGCCACCCCGTCCGCGCTCTCGGGGATGTGGTCGACGAAATGGCCTTCGTCCACAACATGATCGGACGCACCGGTGTCCACAGTCAGGCGACCTATCTGCAGGCCACCGGTTTCGAACGCCCGGGCTTTCCCGGTGTGGGGGCCTGGGTCACCTGGGCTCTGGGATCGCTCAACGAAAACCTGCCCACCTTCGTGGTGCTTCCCGACCACCGCGGTTTTGCCAGCAACGGTCCCAAGAACTGGGGCGCGGCATTCCTGCCGGCAAGCACTCAGGGGACCGTCATTTTCCCACAACGAGATCAGCCCGTGCAGGATCTTCAGGCTGCCGCAGACTTTCTCAGCCCGCAGGCTGAGGCGGACGGTCAGCGTCTGCTGGCTCTGCTCAACAAAGGCTACAACGAACAGCGTCCCGGCGACTCCCGGCTGGCCGCCCGACTGCGTTCCTACGAACTGGCCGCCCGCATGCAGCTCAGCGTCCCGGAGATCTTTGACCTCTCCCAGGAAACCGCAGCGACTCTGAAGAACTATGGCATCGCAGACAACGGCACCGAATGGTCGACCGAAATCAACGTTCCGGAAGAGGCCGACTGTTTCGGGCGCAAATGCCTGATTGCCCGCCGACTGCTGGAACGCGGCGTGCGGTTTGTGCAGATCTGGAGCGGTAATGACAACAGCTTCCCCCGCCGCAACTGGGACAGCCACGAAGACATCGAACGCGATCACGGGCCACTGGCCGAAGGTATGGCAATCGGGGCCGCAGCGCTCGTCAAGGATCTCAAGGAACGTGGCCTGCTGGACGACACCATTGTGCTCTGGACCACCGAATTCGGCCGCATGCCGTCCACTCAGGGCAGCAAGGGCCGCGACCACAATCCGTATGTATTCACCAACTGGCTCTGCGGTGCAGGCATTCAGGGCGGCACTACCTACGGCCCGTCTGATGAATGGGGTTACAAACCGCTGGATCGCGACAACCCGACACAGGTTTATGACATCCACGCCACAATTCTGCATCTGCTGGGAATTGACCATACCCGGCTGACCTTCCGCCACGACGGCCTGGATCGTCGGCTGACCGATGTCCACGGGCACGTGCTGCACGATCTGCTCAGCTGAAACAGCCTGGTCGGCAGAATTCAAGCCACCGGCGAACTCGCCAACGCGTTCCTGACAGATGTCACCCCTCCCCGGGGCATGGCGGCATCACCCAGTCTGATAATCGCAGCCACAGTCGCTGATCACGGATGCAGCCTGCGGGCAAACTGAGTAGAATTCCGCTCCGGTTCCGGCCCCATGCTCCGATCTTTGCTGGTCTGCTTCCCGCAGTTCCCGGCAAATTTCACGTGGTTTCCTGGCTGACCGGATCGCGATTCTTCCGAAAAGAACTGTCATGAACACAGACGAACTGCGCGAAAAATACCTGTCCTACTTCGAAGCCAGGGGCTGCCTCCGCCGGCCCAGCGACGTGCTGATTCCGAAGGACGACCCCACCGTCCTGTTTACTCCGGCAGGCATGAACCAGTTCAAGAATCAGTTTCTGGGTGTCGGCCCCATCGACTTCACTCGCGCCACCACCAGCCAGAAATGCCTTCGCACGGGCGATATCGGTAACGTGGGCGTCACCGCCTATCACCACACCTTCTTCGAAATGCTGGGCAACTTCTCCTTCGGCGATTACTTCAAGAAGGAAGCCATCCACTGGGCCTGGGAATTCCTGACCGCAAAGGAATGGCTGGGCCTCGCAGCTGATCGCCTCACCGTCACCGTCTATCTGGACGACGATGAAGCCTTTAACATCTGGAATCAGGAAATCGGGCTCGATGCATCCCGCATCAGCCGCTGTGACGAAGATGAAAACTTCTGGCCCGCGTCAGCTCCCTCCGCAGGTCCTGATGGCGTCTGCGGGCCCTGTTCCGAAATCTATTACCTTCCACCGGGAGCCAGACAACCGGTGGAAATCTGGAACCTCGTGTTCACTCAGTTCAACCGCACCGGCGATCCCCCGAACAATCTCACTCCCCTGCCCCGTCAGAACATCGACACCGGTATGGGTCTGGAACGCTGCGCTGCCTGCCTGCAGGGTGTGACCAGCAACTTTGAAATTGATATCCTGCGTCCAATGTGCGAAGCGGCTGCCGACGCGCTGAAACTGAAGTACTCCTACGATGCCGATCACGGTCGCGCCTGCCGTCGTATCGCCGACCATATCCGTGCCTGCACGTTCGCCATTCACGAAGGCGCCGTGCCTGGTCCGGACAAGGCCAACTACATTGTGCGTCTGCTGCTCCGACGTGCGGCCATGGAAGGATATCTCCTCGGCCAGCGCGACCCCTTCCTGAGCACACTTGTGCCCGCCGTTGTCGACGGCATGAAATCCGCCTATCCGGAAATCTCCGAAACCATCCAGTCGGTTTCCAACGTGATCAAAGCAGAGGAAGTGCAGTTCCTCGACGTGGTCGATCGCGGCATGCCACGCTTTGAAAAACTGGTCGCCAGCGCGGGCAGCTCCGGTGTCATTTCCGGGGCCGATGCCTTCGACCTGCACCAGACCTATGGCTTCCTCGTGGAACTGACCGAAAGCCTCGCGGCTCGCCGCAACATGAAGGTGGATCGCGCCGGCTACGACGAAGCGCGTCGTCGTCACGAAGCGACCAGCGGGTCCGGCAACTTTGCCGACAGTGTGATGAGTGCCGGGCCGATCGATTCACTCAAACAGCAGGGCAGCACCCACTTTCAGGGCTACGACTCAGAAACCGGCGAATCCACAATCACGGGGATCATCAGCGGTGGCCAGCTGGTCGATTCGTGGAGCCAGACCGGCGGCGACGAACTGATCGGCATCGCACTCGACCAGACACCCTTCTACGGCGAATCCGGTGGTCAGGTGGGCGACAGCGGTCTGCTCACCGCTGACGGAATGGAATTCGAAGTCGTCGATACCCAGAAGGACGGCGAACTCTGGATTCACGCCGGCCGCCTGCGTTCCGGAAGCCTGTCCCGGGGCATGACCGTTCGCACCATTGTTGATGCAGATCGTCGAGCTGCCATCCGGCGTGCGCATTCCACCACGCATATTCTGCATCACGCCCTGCACACCGTAGTCGGCAAGGGGGCAACTCAGCGTGGTTCCCGCGTCCAGGGCGATGAACTGCGGTTCGACTTTGCTCACCAGCAGGCACTCACCGCTGATGAAGTTCGCCAGGTGGAAGACATCATCAACACCTGCATCGCGGGTGGTGCAGCGGTCACCACAGAACTGCTGCCGATCGAAGCGGCGCGGCAGCGCGGGGCGATGGCTCTGTTCGGCGAAAAGTACCCGGACCTCGTCCGCGTGGTCACGATGGGTGA
>JALRDR010000809.1 GCA_023262145.1 Planctomycetaceae bacterium
AAAACTCACCAGCGCTTCCGGTGTATAAAGTCGAGTCCCCCTGACCGCCTTCGTCTGTTCAATATCGATCTGCACCGTCTGACCGTCGACCACATAGCTACCAGCCCTGATCATTCGGAGAATTGTGTCTGCGGTTTCGTCTTGTGACATTGAGTAGGCCCTGCTGCGTCCGGACTTCGCGGCTTCATTGCCTGTAAGACACAGACTGACGATCCGCAGTTCAGTCGGCAGCGTGGAAATCTGCTGAAGAGGTGCCTTGTTCTTTCCGGGGATTCTACCACGACCACCGATTTTCGCGGCCAGCCAATAATACGATCTACTGTGACGACTCTGCTTGCAGCATCCAAAAATGGTATGAACCGCAACCAGATGCAGAAAAGAAATCAGGTCCCAACCGGCTTTGGGAAGTTCTGCGCGAGATGACAACAGTCGCTAAGCTGCCTTCACCGTGGTCAGCAAAATGAAAGCCCACGACACTGAGCCGGCCCTCCCTGTCCCTCGACTGATGCATCTCCGTGACTCTGCGTCTCCGCGAGATCGACTGTCCGCGGTGCGAATACCCGCATGGTCCACGTCCTTGAAAATACACCGGAATTCGATCCCTGCCACGGACTTCACCACGGTCGAGGCACGGTCACGGCCGCACGCTAAGAGAATTCAACCGACCTGACAACAACGAAGAATACGGCTTTCTGCCACCCCGGATTATTGCATTTCACGGCTGGATTTCATCCGCCGCAAGCAGATCTGTCCTCTGTCCTGCAGCCATGGCACCTCCTGCTGGCCTGTCTCTGCAGCATCGCGAACCAACGCCGGCAACAGATCATCGAATTCCAGAACGCACAGATCGAAGCCCTGCTCAAACAACTCGGAAAAAAGCGACTGCTGCTCAACAACCACCAGCGTCGCCTGCTTGCCGTTAAGGCTCACCTCCCCGTGCCAAACTCTCTTCGTAACGACTCGCGCGCGACCCGATTGCGGAAGTCGTGAATCTGCAATGCTTTGCGAAAGTTCGAGTCCTTCACGGTGGCTCGGAGGTAACCAACCCTCCTCGAACTTTTTTGAACGGGGTTAACAGCAGGCGCGATGAACTGGTGGCGAGTCCTCGCGCGGAAAAGTCCCGAATGTCTTGGCGTTCAGCAACGATGTCAGCGGCAAAGCTTGCCCCCGTACGATTGAAGTAGCTCACGGGTTTGGATGGCCCCAAGAAAACCTTTCTCATGCAGATCTGATTCGCGATAAACTTGCCGAACACGAATCGCAGCGGGCTGACGTGGAACATCTCCTCGGGCAGAGCTTTCCTGCCTCATTCCGTCAGCGAAATCCAGCGACGGCGAT
>JALRDR010000910.1 GCA_023262145.1 Planctomycetaceae bacterium
CTGACAGTTTTCCCGCCGTTGCAGGGTCTCCGGTTCCATCAATGCCCGGCCGACTCGCAGTGCTCCTGGTACTGCCGGTAAGTCATCATCTGCTCTGCCTCGCCAGCATCCTGCAACCGAATCCGAGCGATCCAGCCCTCACCGAATGCACTTTCGGTCAGCAGATTAAGGTCACTCGCCAATGCATCATTGACAGCAATAACCTCACCGTGCACCGGAGCGTAGATGTCGCTCACAGCCTTCACACTCTCCACCTCACCAAGCGCCTTGCCGGGACTGACCCGATCTCCAACCTGAGGAAGCTCGATGTGCACAATGTCCGTGAGCTGCCTGACAGCGAATTCGGAGATGCCCAGCGTGGCTGTTTCACCATCCAGTGCAATCCATTCGTGTGTGCGAGCAAATCGCAGTTCTTCCGGATTCACAGCTTCTGCTCCCCGCAATCAGACAAGTCAGACTTAACTGGGCCAGACCCGAATCAGCCGCGCCGGCCCCTTGTTGCCAAAGCCCCTCACCTGCACCTCACTTACTCCCTCGAGCAGGTCATCACAGCCTGAGGCATGCGTTCCCGAAGTCACCAGCTTATTCGGTTCCGGCAGTACGCTCACGCTGAATCAGATCGAGGGCAACTTCGTGCTCCAGCTGAGCGATCTTTTCCAGACGCCGGCCATGCCGGCCCTCTTCAAACTCAGTCTTCAGCCAGATTCGGATCACCTGCTCTGCGACCTGGTCGCTCAGCTGATCTGCGGAAAGACAAATGATGTTCGCATCATTGTGCATCCGACTGTATTCCGCAGTAACACTGTCATGGCAGGGAGCTGCTCGCACACCAGCAAATTTGTTGGCGGCAATGCACATTCCTATGCCCGTACCGCAGATCAGAATACCTCGGCCAACACGCCCCGAAGATACCTCACGGGATACCTGCGCAGCATAATCCGGGTAGTCAACGCTCTGAGAATCGTGAGGACCATAGTCCACCACTTCACATTCCAGACTCTCAAGCAATTGTGTCAGTCGGGTCTTCATGGCGACGCCACGATGATCACTGGCAATACCGATTCTCATCAGAGTTATTCAACCTTCTTTGACAACAGTTTCCGAACCCATTCCTGAATGTGCCCGGAGATCTCATCTGCACACTGCTGATATTCCCAGGCACTGCCGCCAATCGGATCCGCAATGTCTGTTCCATCCGTACTGAGCAGAAAAATTCGCTCAGCATCCCGCGGGCTGAGTTGCAGCAACATGTCACGGTGTCGCTGAGTCAGCGCCAGTACGACGTTCGACTGGGCAATCATCTCGGGAGTCACCTGCCTCGACAAATGCTGAGACAAGTCCAGCCCGCATCTTTCCATCACACCAACCGCTTCAGCCGAGGCAGGCGAGTTTCCCCACGCGGCAACCCCCGCCGAAAACACATCCACCCCATAGTCTCGCAACTGCCATGGCGAACACATCAGATGCTCCGCCGCAGCACTCCGAAAAAGCGTCTCTGCCATCGGACTGCGACACGTGTTACCCGTACAGACGAATAACACCCGTAACACAGTTCGCTCTTCCGCACCTTCCTGCGTCACAACTTCCTCCGACCGTTCCCACACCAGTTCGTTGCAGAACCAGTGTGATCACCATGAAGGCACTTTTCGCTGGTAACTTCGCTGCCAAAAACTACTGCTGCCGCACGCTGATACCAGCGCACGACTGCTCGCCTCTGTCGATCTGTTTCACCGAACACGTCAACAAACTCGAGTAGTGAGCAGCACGGCCTCCTCAACCTGGCACCGCTTGAAACTGGTGCTGATTCAACGAGGCACCGTTTTTTTTGCGGGCTCCGCCAGTGCTGAACCATTCTGACAGGCATCCAATCCACTGTCGCGACCGCTGTCACCAGCACTGTCACCAGCACTATCACCAGCACTGTCACGAACGCCGCGACATCAGACACGGCGGTGACAGTGAACAAATGTTTCCGAAGCCGGACGCACCCACTCCAATCACCGCGAAATGCTACGGTGTTCGCAGGCAAATCTCAAGGTATCGCTCGCTTCATCGCCGTTTCCGAGGGCGAAATTGAAAGTGCGCGAAAAATCACGCCCAACCTGCCCAAAGCCAGGAAAATCACTCCCCCTCCAGCGAACATTACTCCTAAATCGGCCGCCCCACACACGTTTTGTCCCAGGTTCCGAACCGTTTTGGCTGGCCCGAAAACAATCAAATGTCCCCCAGAACAAGTCGCTCAACGAAAACTGATCACACGTATAGTTTCGTTTCTGCCGCTAAGCCGCCCTTGCCGCGACTGGTTTGCCTGCCCCATACACAATCTCTTGTCACGGTCGATGCACCTGAGAACAGGGGTTTACCCGGTGCTCATGAGGGATTCCCTTGGCACCGCCCCCCTACTTCTCGATGTCAGCATCCCAGAATTCATCTTCCAGGACATCCACACTGGCTCTGGGGCTCTTCTGCGAAGTCTTGTTCTCCGCAGGCTGCTCGGGCAAAGAACCACAGTCAGCGCAATCCCCGTTGGTTTCAAGCTCTTTGCCGCAGCGATGGCAAAGAAATACCGGTGGAGCATCTGTCGCATCAGACATCGCCCGCAGAAGATCCTCGTCAAACGCATTCAGCCCCTGAGCTCTGCGACGTTTGGGACGCGGTCGACGATCTGCTTCTGACGCTTGTCTTCGCGGCCGATCAGGTTTCGCTCGCAAAGCGCCATCCGCTCTCGCATGAGCGGGTTCCGGGGCGGTCTGCTCGCCCGAAGCACGCTGGGGGAGGGCGTGCTGGTCATCCCGCGGGGACTTCGGAATCTGCGGAGTGGCCATGCCGGTCTCGGATTTGGCCGAGTTTCGGGTGAGATTATCCGGCCTTCGCAACTCTGCCGAAGCCTGCTGGCCGCTTTGCACTTCTCGTGCAGTCACGTTGATCCGAGCCTGCACATCGTAGGACAATGTCACTTCCACTCGAGAACCTTCCGGCAGATTCTCAGGCAGGTTCGTAATCGTACATTCCCCGACCTCAACATGGCTCTGGTCACCGATACCACCTTCCACAATCCTGACCCGAATTCGTTTCTGGTCAGGACCAGCGGTTCCAAAGACGTGAGTCACTGCTGTCGGCAACGGAGTATTGGCTCGAATCAGAAAACAGGGGACACGTTTCTTTGCCTTGTGATCCCGCACCATGACACCCAGCGGCCGCGCATTCACACTTTGCTGCTGGATTGCCGCCAGTCTGCGGGACGCTTCTCCACTGAAGATTTCCTGAGCCCGATTATCGCCGGAAAGCAGCATTCCGGCATAACTGGCCGCCCCGTGTGCAATTGACTGATCGGGCGAGAGCGTACGGTTCAGAGTCCGACCGGACATCTTCTGCAACAGTTCCCGAACCATGGGCATCCGGGACGCACCGCCGGTCACCAGCACCGTACCAATATGGGCCCAGCCGAGTGAGTTTCCAGAGAGCAACTGAGATGTTGCCTGTTCACACTTCTGCAGTAATTCCGCACTGGCCAGTTCAAATCCCTTCTTTCCAATCTGGTAGGTCTTGAGCTGATTGCGGTGCTGTACGGAAACAGCAGCACGATCCCTGGCGGACAGGCTGCGTTTCGCCTGTTCTGCTTCCAGCGAAAGATACTGCAGAGCGCCTCGATGCTGTCGCGGATCGATCCCTGTCTCTTCCAGAAAACGTCCTGCGGCCAGATCGATCAGGATCTGCGTCCAGTCGAGTCCACCGAGCAGTGGATTACCACCCGAAGCAACAACTCGAACGTTGTCCGCACGGTAATCCACCACGGCCAGGTCGAGTGTACCGCCACCAAGATCGAACACGAGGATCTTCTGATCCACTGCCAGTTCAACAAACGCCAGCCCCTCGTCACCGAGTACATGGCATAGTGCAGCAGCAACCGGCTCATTGATCATCTGGATCCGTTCGAGCCCTGCGGCATGCCCTGCGTCGAGCGTCTGCTGTCGCTGAGTTTCTGTGAATAATGCCGGAACAGTGATCACAGCCTCGCGGATTTTCCCCAGCTGTGGTTCGGCATCTTTCAGCAGCTTCCGCAGAATCAGCGAAGAAACTTCCAGCGGTGTGTGCCGCTGCCCGTCAATCTCCCAGTATTTCTGCGGGTTGCCTAAATATCGCTTGGCGTGCTGGATGACACGGTCGGGAGCGGCAACGGCATTCCGGAGCGCCTCTGTGCCGACGACAACTTCCCCGTTCTCAAAGTAAACAACTGAGGGCGTTGACAATTCACCATCGGCATTGGGAATCGTGACGGGCTGCCCATGCGTGTTGAGTACTGCCAGACTGGAATATGTTGTCCCGAGGTCGATCCCGACCGCCTGTGTCTTTTTCATCAGCATTCCCTTCAGAACCTGTGCTGTGACGCTAACATCCTACTCCGGGACCGAATTGTGACCCAATCCTATTTTTTTGAGTTCGTTGCCGGATCACGAAAACATCGTTGCTGCGGCAGGCTGAGTTGCCTGATCGCAGGATCCTGCGGGGGCCGGCAGCAGGATTTCAGACTGCAGATCTTCCCCTCCCTGGCCGGACGCTGACAGATGGGAACTCCTCCTATGGCGGTTAACTTCCACGCATTCTTCCGTGCGGTCACTGCCCTGCAGAATCAGGGCTCTCCATGGTGCGCCCTGTTGTTGCTCCTGCTGGTGCTGCAGCCGGAATTCACTGAAGCAGCACCACCGGTCGCCGGCAGCGTGCTGCAGGAACGGCTTTCCCAGCAGGTCAGCTGGTCAGCGCGAGAAACCCCGTTCGGCCAGCTGCTGAACGACTTTGCTGATGATGCGGGAATCTGTGTGCTCCGACATCGACTACTGGATCCTCGTCAGCCTGTCACACTGGATTCCGGATTCATCTCGCGGTCGCGGGTCCTGCAGCAGATTGCAGCAGCTGTGCCGGATACCGCAGCGATTGAAAGCAGCCATTTTGTCATGCTGGGCCCGCGTCAGCAGGTCCTGCGAATTCCCGTATTGCTGCAGCTTGCCGAACAGCAGGAGCTGGAGTGGAAACGCCTGTCCTCCGGGCAGATTCCGCGATCGGCCACCGCTGCTCTGCCGCGACAATGGTCCACCCCTGCCACGCCGACGTCGATTCTGGCCAGTGCTGCTGAACAAGGTGCAGTCCGTATCACCAACCTGACGCAACTGCCACATGACATCTGGTCCGGCCAGAGCCTGCCCCCCCTGTCATTCTCTCAGCTGGCGGCTCTGGTCCTCGCACAGTTCGACCTTTACGCCGAGCACAATCCGCGACGGGCGGAAGTCACGATTCGGCCGCTTGACCCGGAGACGCCACTGACCCTGCGTCACAAGGTTGCTCGTGAACTGCAACAGCCGTTGCTGGAACGCCTTGCTGATGCCGGTGTCGTACGTCTATCAGGCGGATTCATCATCGCGACAGGAACAATCGACCAGCAGGCAGAATTGCTGAATGAACTCCGGCGGCTGCAGAGTCAGGATACCGCCGTCGTTGCGTCCACAGATTCCCTGCGTACTCGCAGTTTCCAGCTGCAGGCAGCACGAGCACGGCTGGGAGATGTCGTGGCCACTCTGCGGGCCAATGGGGTTCAGATTGTGATTGCCAATGAGCAGACCGCTGACGTAACCCGTCTGCTGCAGACCATTGTCTCACTGGAAGACGTCCAGACCCGACAGCCCGGCGAAAAATTCTTCCCGGCGATCTTCGGAAAGCACTTTGGAACTGTTGAGGTATTGGCCAGCGAGGTTCGTCTGCAGCCATAACCGGAATTGTTGCCTGCACCTGTTCCCGCGAACGGGATTTGAGCCGGCTGAACAACAAAAAACGGGAACATGCCCCGGCCAGACGCCGATTCCAGCGGGGCTGCTTGCAGCGCAGAATCCAGCCGGTATAACAATTTCTGGCTGTCGCGGAGCAGGGAAGGCAGCCGCAGACCCGCTCAGGGGTCAGGCAACGTCAGCTCTTCCGTCTCGTCATTCCTCCGCAGATTTTTCAGTCCTGCCCGTCTCGTCTTTTCGAAAGTTCAGGAAGAATGCCCGTCGCCACACCACAACAGTACGCTCAGATGCTCGACGCTGCTCAGCAGGGCGGCTACGCCTATCCCGCGATCAACGTGACTTCCATCGTCACCATCAACGCAGCTCTGAAGGCTTTTGCTGATGCTGGTTCTGACGGCATCATTCAGTTCTCCACCGGAGCGGGAGAATTCGCATCCGGGCTGAACGTAAAGGATGCCGTTCACGGCGTCATCGTGCTGGCTGAAGCAGTTCATCGCCTGGCCGAAAAGTACGACATCCTTGTCGGACTGCACACCGATCACTGCCAGCCCAAAAAAGTCGACAGCTTTCTGAAGCCGCTGATTGCAGCGACTGCAGCGCGGCGGGCAGCCGGACAGGGCAACCTCTTCAACTCACATATGTTCGATGGTTCCGAACTGCCGCTCGACCAGAACATGCAGATCAGCAGAGAACTGCTCACACTGTGTGCTGAAAATGAAATCGTTCTGGAAGTGGAAGCGGGAGTTGTTGGTGGTGAAGAGGACGGCATTGATCACTCCGACGTTGCCAACGACAAACTTTACACCACACCGGAAGACATGGTCGCCGTTTACGAAGCCCTGAATGGCCTCGGACGATTCATGTTTGCTGCCACATTCGGAAACGTTCACGGTCACTACAAGCCGGGTGCCGTCAAACTCAAGCCGGAAATCCTCCGCGAAGGACAGAAGGCCGTCACGGACAAGTACGGCGCCGAGGCAGAATTCGATCTGGTCTTCCACGGAGGTTCAGGGACCCCCGCTGCACAACTGCAGGAAACGCTCGATTACGGTGTCATTAAGATGAACATCGATACAGACACCCAGTACGCCTTCACTCGCCCTGTCGCAGACTTCATGCTCAAGCACTACGATGAAGTACTGATGGTCGATGGTGAAATTGGCAACAAGAAGGCCTACGATCCTCGCGCCTACCTGAAGCTTGGCGAAGCAGGTGTTGCCGCTCGTATGCACCGAGCCTGTAACGAACTGCAAAGTACCGGCAAGTCAATCTTCGGCAAGGTCTGAGCACACCTTCAGGATTTCCAGCCGGCCGGCATTACTGCAGGCAACAAGAATCAAAGGGCCGTCTGTTTGAACACAGACGGCCTTTTTTTGTGGTTCACCCCTGAACTCACGGTGTGCCCTTCCCATCCTGCTGCCGGTGCACTCACCGCCCGTGAATCGGCCAACTGCATGCCGAGAATCGCTGCACATTCGCAACCGACGCCCTACCGGCGCTGAAATGCATCTCGAATTCTGAAACGACTGCGGCGCGGCAGCAGCAGCAGGGAGGCTTTGATGGCGCTGGAC
>JALRDR010000932.1 GCA_023262145.1 Planctomycetaceae bacterium
ACCACTGCCAACTCGGCCGCCAAGTCCCAGTCGCACGAGTGGCATCAGTCGGTTCAGTGCACCGCATCCGGCTCCACGATCACGGCCCACCACGAAGCTGGTACGGAGGATCACCTGACGTTGTGCCGGCAGAACACTTTCGGCAAAGGCAGCTTCCCATGCTCGACCCACATCCGGGGCAAGACCGTAGCCGAGCGCAGATTCTTCGTCGCAGAGAGCCGTTGGGGGATCACCATAAATGTGAGCTGTGCTCATCTGCACCCAGACGGATGGTGGTGCACTGAGGTTTCGCATTGCCTTGCCCAGAACCCGGGTTGATTCGACTCGAGAACGCAGAATCTGGTCGCGATTGTCTGGTGTCTTGATGCAGTCGACACTGCGGCCGGCAAGATTGATGAGTCCGGCTGCGTGATTCAGATCGTCGCACCAGGTTCCTGTCGTTCGTCCATCCCAGTGGCGGAACGTCCATGGTCCGGTGACTCGGGGTTCGCTGCGAGAGAGAATCACCACGGAGTATCCATGGTCTGTAAGATGTGCGGCGAGGGAGATTCCGAGGAAGCCGTTGCCGCCTGCGATCACGATTTTCCGTGGGGGTGAAGAATTGGTTACCATGGGGTGAATCCGCAGAAGAAAAGCCTTATGTCGCGAACCGCCAGGCGTTTCCTCGCTTAACATTGTTTTCGGCACAAGTCTGCAACATCTGATGTGTGTCAGTACTGTGCGGACTGTCATGCCTGTGCACGGTCCGCGACGGGACCCATCCGAGAACGCTCAACAGTCTGAGAATTGATTTGACAGTGAATGTCTGATGGAGAGACTATGCAGCACAACAGAGTCTGCCGGAGAGCCTGACAGCTGTTGCTCCCTGTGAGAAGAAGTTGATGGACGTCGTTCTGCTGGACCATTTGCTGGTGCTTCAGGCCGATCATTGCAGAGGTCAATGCTGGTGGAAGAGTCCTTGTCAGAGAGCTTACTGATTGGGTTCCTTGGTGCGGACTGGTGGGGCAGTGATGCACTGGCGACTGCATCCGAATTGCGCCGACGCGGGCATCTGCTCGTGGAGCGGCACTATGAAGACTTCCTGCCAACACGCTGGCGATCTTCTCCATTGCGAATTGTGCGGCGTCTGCTGCGGCCGGTGATCAGTCGCGAATACAATCTGGCAGTGCAGGAACTGCTCAGCATTGATGCGATGCAGATGCTGGTGGTGTTCAAGGGAATGCTGCTTTCACCGGAAACGCTGGGGAAGTTTCGGGAGCGGGGGGTTCGCTGCTACTGCATTTATCCGGACGTCAGTTTTGAGGCTCATGGCAGTAACATCGGGGAATGTCTGCCGTTGTATGACGCGGTGTTTACCACGAAGACATTTCATCTGGAAGAGCAGCGAATCCGCAGCAGAACGCAGCGGCTGCTTGCCGTTCCGCATGGCTGTGACCCGGCGGTTCATCGCGCGGTACTGCCATCTGCAGAGTTGCTGCGAAGTTATGGGTGTGATGCTTCATTTGTGGGCGCGTGGTCGCCCAAGAAAGAGAGGATGCTCACCGCTCTGATGACCGCGTTGCCCGATCTGACTCTGCACATCTGGGGGCCGTCCTGGCACTATTCTTCGCCGGGCCTGCAGAAGCACTGGCGCGGACGTGGGGCGTGGGGAGACGAACTGGCGGCCATTTATCAGTGTTCTCGGATTAATCTTGGTCTCCTGAGTGAAGCCGGAGCCGGGACGCAGAGTGGCGATCGTACAACGGCACGGACATGGCAGATTCCCGCATGTGCCTCGTTCCTGCTGCATGAAGACAGCGAAGAACTGCGTCAGGCTTTTGCCGTGGATGAGGAAGTGGGGGTTTTTCGGGACGAGCACAATCTGGCAGAGCAGGTTCGTTACTGGCTGGAGCATGACGACCTGCGACAGCGTGTCGCAGCCAATGGGGGGCTGAGAGTTCGCAACAGCGCATATACCTACTCAAGGGCCGTCACGGAACTGCTTCGTTTTCATGCGGAATGGCAGGGCAGCCAATGATTCTGATGTATCATCATGTCTGCAGAGACCACGAGGTGCCGCAGGATGCCAGGCCGATTGAAGGCTGGGAATACCGTCTCAGTCCTGAGCAGCTGGATCATCAGCTGCAGAAACTACGTCGTGGTGGATGGAAGTTTGTCAGCCTGCAGGAGTATGTGGCAGCTCTGGCACTGCCATTCCGAAGGCGTTCGCGACTGGTTGCTGTGACATTCGACGATGGCTGGCTTGACAACTACGAGCATGCTGTTCCCGTCCTTGAGTCGCAGAGCATTCCGGCAACGATTTTTGTTGTCAGCGGTGAAATTGCGGGTGTCGCAGTGGATCGACGCATGAATTCAGAACAGTTGCTGAACCTGCATCGACATGGAATCGAGATCGGCAGTCATACTCGAACGCACCCGAATCTGGGTATGCTCAGCCGGGAACAGATCGTTGATGAACTGGTAAATTCGAGGGCCGAACTGCAGCAGCTGACGGGACATGCGGTGGACTTTCTGGCTTATCCAGGCGGGCGATTCAATCAGTGTGTGGTGGAGACTGCAGCGGAGGCCGGCTATGCTGGTGCATGTTCGGTGATTGGATTTGCAAGGAATTCTCCCGAATCAAGGTACTGGCTCTATCGGGATGTGTTCACCAACGCCATGAATACTGTGACCGACTGGCTGCGGCGGCAGCGGTGTTTTCGGTCACTTCGGCAGCAGCGCGCTCGAGCACGCGTTCAGGAACTGCTGCGGCAGACTCCGACCGAGGGGCTTACGGAAACCTGAGCAGAGCGGGGGCCTGCGCTCCAGTAAGGACCGAACAGCTGCGGTCTGATTTCCATTGGGATGATGGAGTTCGCAAGGCTGATGTAGCGGAGGTGCGAGCGTGAGCAGAGTACCGGAACTGATTCGGCAAAATTGCTGCGGTTCGTAGTCGGTGGTCTGGTGTTGGTGCTCAGCATTCGGCAGGTCTCACTGCACTTCATGATGAGTGCGGCTGCAGCGGCAGTTGATCGACGTGAATTGAGTACTGCAATGCAGTTGCTCTAACGCTGTCGCAGCAGTTGGTGGTATGCAGATGAGACGGCATTATTGACGGCACGCTGCGCGGCGATTCCTGGTGACTGCGATGACGCTGACAGGGAATTCAGAAGCGTTTCTGCAATGCCTGGCCGGCGAGTGGAACAAGAGCGTGCGTTCCTGCGATTTCGTTCCGGGAACACCAACGATGCTGCTGAATGGATGCTGGGCAGTGAAGAGCAGTTGCAGGATCGGCAGATGCTGGATCTGCTTGAGGCTCTTGTTGAGGGGGCCATTCGGTCGGGCGACTCCGAGCTGGCTCAGAGCTGCCTTGCTTTGTGGTGTGACCGAACCGGCACCGAATCTGCCGGTCGCTGCAGCGGTGCGATGGCGGATCAGGCCAGGCTGACAGCATGGCTGGGGGATCTTGCGTGGAGCATGCCTGACGTTGCCATCGGTCTGTTTCGCAGGGCTCTGGAACTGGAGCCACGTAACGAGTCTGCGCGACTGAAGCTGGCAGTTCTGCTGCTGCAATATGAAGCTGCCGAGGCGTGGGAGCCACTGGATTATCTGCACAGCAGAATCCCGCATTCCCCCGAGATTCTGTTTCAGCAGGCAGCCTGTGCTCGCGAACTGGGTAACCGCGATGAAGCGATTCGGATTCTGGATCGACTGCTGCAGTATCGTCCGGATGATGTGCGGGTGCTGCTGAAACGTGCTCGACTGCATCTTGACGTGGGTGATCCGGAAGGCGCAGAACCGCTCCTGCGACGTGCTCCCCGAGATTCTGCTGTGCTGCCTGGGCTGCCAGTACCCTGCAATTACTGGGGCGGGAAAAGGAAGCAGAGCAATATCGGGGAGAGGCATCGCCATAAATGTTCGAGGCGTATTGGCGGGCACTCTGCTGTTCGTCCTGGGGACGGGACTTACAGTCTGGTGGCAGATTTCTCCCGTTGTGGACTCGGGCGATTTTCCAGCAGCGTTTCCTGCGGATTCGGAATTTGAACGGAGTGCTTCCGGAGTGGACGACAGCACTCCCGGTATCTTTGCTGATGTGACGGCAGGGAGTGGAGTCAGTTTCATTCATTGGACCGGCGAAGAGGCGGACGAATACACCATTCTGGAATCCCCGGGCGGCGGAGTTGCACTGCTGGACTACGACGGAGATGGGCTGCTGGATCTGTTTATTGCTGGTGGCGGTCGCATCGCAGAATTGCCTGAAGCGACAGTTGAGGGACTTCCAGGGCGACTGGATCGCAACCTTTGTGACATGCAGTTTGCTGATGTGGCTGTCGAGTCGGGGCTGGCCGGATCTGCTGCTCACGGGCTATCAGGGCATGGAGCTTTACCGCAATCAGCAGGGGAAATTTCAACTAGCAACGGGTGATGCCGGACTGACGGATCCGCGCTGGGCGACCAGTGCGGCGGCGGCTGATCTGATGGGGCAGGGAAGGGCAGACTTGTTTGTCTGCCGCTACGTGGACTGGTCCTTTGCAAAGCATCCCATATGCCCGCTTCGTGGCGAACGGCTCGGGCGAGATGTCTGTGCTCCGCAGAACTTTGATGCACTGCCTTCGTCGCTGTATGAAAACACTGCCGGGGGATTTGTGGATCGCTGGGAGGACGTGCGTCCTGCAGAACCGGGGAAGGCCCTGGGAGTGGTGATTGCCGATCTGAATGACGATGGACATCCTAATTTTTATGTAGCGAATGATGCGTCGCCCAACTGGATGTTTCTGAACGAAGGCGATGGCGGTTTTCGGGAGTGTGCGTTTGCGCTGGGAACTGCTGTCGACGACAGCGGCTCATACAACGGCAGCATGGGAGTCGATGTCGGTGACTTTGATGGCAGCGGCCGGGCGTCGATCTGGGTAACGAACTTTGAAAGTGAATTGCCGGCGTTGTATCGAAATATGGGT
>JALRDR010001010.1 GCA_023262145.1 Planctomycetaceae bacterium
TTCTTCGCAATCCAGTCCACCAGCTGCTGCTGCTCAATGGTGAGCATTCCCTGTGCTGCACTGTCAGCATTCAGGTCGCCGTTCAGACGATAACCCGTGACAAAAATTGCCGTATCCGTATCAAAGTTCTCTTCAATCAGGTCAAACATCTCCGCAACAATTCCGTTATTGATGTTCACTCGCGGTGTGCCATCAGCAAGCGTGTTGCGTTCACGACTGGAGACAGTCAGGAAATCCCGAAAACCAAGGTCCAGAACACCGTCGCCATTGTCCGGAGGCAGACTCTCATCACCGTCATCCTCATTCGGGTCAAGACGCCCGTTGCGATTCGCGTCTTCACCATAAAATAAAGCCGGCGTCACTCCCTGAACCTGCAGCAGTTCCTCTATCGCCTGCATCGGTGCATTACGCGCGGAATAGGAAAACGCCAGACCTTCATAGGTCGCTGACTCTGCTCCTCCGGTTCGCACGTCCTCGTCGCTGTCGATCCAGTCAAGAATCGCGTTGCAGATCTCTTCACTCATATTCGGTATCCAGGAGATCGACTCCCATGGATCCGAGACATCATCCGTGTCGTTCTCCAGCTCCAGAAGTCGATTGATGTTGAACTTCGAGGTCTCTGTTGTCAGCCCCGCACGGGGAGCATCGCTGCCGGTCCCGGTTACCGGTGGACTCACAATTGAAAATCGAACCTGCCCCCGAGCGTTCTCGCTGACCTCCAGAAGTCGACGCGAAAACATCGCCGGACTGTGATACATCTCCTGAACACTGCCGGAGCCCATGGTGGAGACCAGACTGGCCACATATTCCACGCCTGACTCTGCAGCCATTCTCGCTTCCACATCTCGACCATACATTCCGGCCGCGCGATTCTCGATGTCCATCTCAGTCATGTAGCTGTAGGCAGCCAGTGAAAGCAGCAAAACCACCACTGTCACCACCAGCAGCACAAACCCACTCCGCTCTGCACCCCGCGCAATAGCATTCCCTTCCGGAAGACGCATCCCTGTGGCAGCATTTCTCACAGCACTTCCTCCGGAGGAATCGGAATTGCCAGGGGAAGCGGAACCACTGTGCGATGCATACTCTCCGGCAGTGAGTACTCATCCTGCACGTCATTGCCTTCAGGCTGACCAACCGGAACCGAAGAACGCAGCGATACAATAATCTCAATCGCCCGCGGCAGAGCGTTAAGTTCCGTGCTGTCCCATTCCTCCAGCCACGCTATCCCGTCGAAATATCGAAACTGAATGGAACTTACTTCAGGAGCCAGCAGCCGTGACGCTGCCAGCTGTGGCTCCTCCTCCGCCAGTTCAAATGAATTACTCAGCCCGTAAAGATCGCCTGCCATGCGGACCAGCCCCACTGCTCCGCTCGCTGAGCCAGACATTTCGCGGTCGGCAACCATTCCCGCCAGACCGGCACTGCCGCTGTCCGCCAGCAGATAGCGAACCAGCATGAGTTCACCGGTTCGCTGATCCAGACTGCTGAGCTCCTGAGCAGAAACATATGACAACGTCGGATCCGGTCGACTGATAAACAACTGCAGATCCGTC
>JALRDR010000105.1 GCA_023262145.1 Planctomycetaceae bacterium
TGGTCCAGCTCAAGAACGATATTTTGGCCAACGCTGGCGAAACCACTGAGCACCTCCGCGAAGATACCGTGGTGGTGCCTGATCCCGCAGACCGCGCCACGATCGAAGAAGAACATGCCCTCGAGTTGCGCACCCGCGACCGTGAACGCAAGTTGCTGAAGAAAATCGAACAGTCCATCAGTCGCATCGACAGTGGTGAATATGGCTACTGTGACGAAACTGGCGAGCCCATTGGTGTGGGCCGCCTGCTGGCGCGCCCCACGGCGTCGCTATCGCTCGAAGCGCAACAGCGCCGCGAGTTGAAGCAAAAGATGTTCGGTGATTGATGTCTGAATCTGCTCCCGTTTTTCACGGAACCACCATTGTGTGTGTGCGCCGAGGCGACCAAGTCGCCATCGGCGGAGATGGGCAGGTCACCTTGGGTCACGTGGTGATCAAGGGCACAGCCCGCAAGGTGCGCAAGTGGAGGATCTGCCTCCGGAGCTGCACAGCCGCTTTCTGAAGGTCGATGCTGATGGACGTCAGCACTGGGCCTTGCGCATCTATCCTCGTGACAACATCTGGAATCGAACAGCCCTCGAAGAATTTGTGGAAGAGCTTCGTGAGGTTGATCCGGCAGTGGCCGGTAAGCCGGTAGAGATGCTGGAATCTGTCGGACGGCTGCATACGCGGTCTGCAGAAACGGGACTTTATGCAGTGGCGGTGATCATGCTGGTGCTGCTGTTCAGCTATCTGCGGCGGGGGCAGAAGCTGATGACCGTGCTGCCGCCGCTGGCTGCTGCGGGCTTCATTGGCTACACGTTCTTTCAGAGAACCGGTTTCGTTCAGCCGTGGCTGGTTGTCTCAATCTGCCTCGGACTGACTGCGTTCATTGCCGCTGCCCTCGATTATCGCAATCTGCGGGACACCGTAATGACTCTGATTCCCGCAATAGGCGGAGGGGTGGTCCTGCTGGGGGTCATGGGCGCCTGCGGCTTTGAACTGAACCCCATGAATCTGATTGCTCTGCCCATGGTGTTTGCGATCGGAATTGATAATGGAATTTATCTGGTCCGCGATTGCCGAAGTCAGATTGCAGACGAGGTTGAGGAATATGAGCCGTCGGATGAGTCACTCAGCGGCGCGGTAACAACCAGCCTGACGAGCATCGCTGTGTTCGGCAGTCTGTTGATCTCCCGCCATGAGGGACTGTTCAGCATGGGGCTGCTGCTGACGATTGGTGTATCGGCCAGTCTGCTGGTCTCATTGCTGCTGATGCCTTCACTGCTGGTACTTGTTGCCAGACATCAGCCTGCGTCGATGACTCCTGTACAGGTGATTCGAGTGGACTCTGTGGCAGGATCAGGCGACGAAGAATATGAGGACGAGGATAAGCAGGCGAAGGCTGCATAGATTGACCGCGTTCATCCATTCCGCTGATGCTTACTGCTGTTGCCAGCGGCGCTTCGCCTGATCAATCAGGACCGCCGTCAGCAGGACAGATCCCAGAACAATGCTCTGGCTGGCTGAATCAACACCCAGCAGATTCATGCCGTTTCTGATGATGGCAATAATGAATGCCCCTGCGAGCGTCCCGAGCATGCGGCCTTCTCCGCCGAGAAGCGATGTGCCGCCCACAACAACGGCAGCGATCACCTCCAGTTCGTACATCTCGCCATACTTCGGGTCACCTGCGTTCAGTCGTGCAGAAAGCAGCAGCCCGCCCAGCCCGGCGAGGAAACCGCTGATGGAAAACACCAGCAGCCGTATTCGTGCGATACGAATTCCGCAGAGCTCAGCTGCTTCCGGGTTTCCGCCGATGGCATACAGCATCCGTCCGAACAGAGTCCTCGACATCAGGAAATGTGCTGCGGCATACAGACCAACCATGAGCCAAACCGGATTGGGAATTCCCAGAAAACCGATGCCTCCGGCGGCGCGGAAAAGCGGTGGAATGGCACTGCTGCCGATTGACTGTTGCCGGGAGATGAGCTGGGCCGCGCCTCGGGCCATCAGCATCATGCCCAGGGTGACAATGAACGAAGGCAGACGAAAGACTGTCAGCATCAGGCCATTGACCGCTCCGGCCACGGTGGCTATCGCAAGTCCAAGTCCGATTGCAAACAGGGTATTCAGGATGTCCGCGTTCATACCATCGCAGTGATCCCGCAGGCAGACGGTGGTGGTAACGGAAGCCAGAGCAAGCACTGAGCCCACACTCAGGTCGATCTCACGAGAGATGATGACCATTGTCATCCCTACAGCAATGATTGCGTAGATTGCCGTCTGGCTGGCAACACCCAGCAGGTTGCTGAGCTTCAGAAAGTCGGGCCACAGTTCTTCCCGTGGCACAATCAGCATCTCGCTGCGAAACTCCTCGTAGCGATCAAATACGGTCCAGCGGGAACTGGATCCGGATGCGATCAATACGGATGGAAATCTGTCCTCAGCTGCCAGTTGATCCAGCAGACGACGCGCATCCGGCGGTCCGCCATTCACCATTCCAGCGAGGGTGAGCCCAAGTTTCTTCATTTCGGCTTCGGCTCCGGCAGCGAATTCACGATCCTCCGGTGATGCTGTGGCAATGATGACCGCGGTTGCTGATGTGGACAGGGAATTGAAGGCGCGGCGAGCAGATGCGCGTCCTGCGTCTGCACCCGTGGAGCTTTGCGTTTTCAGTGTCAGCACACTGAAAACGAGCATCAGCAGCAGCAGGATCAGAAATGTGCCGGATCCTGAGGCGATACGGGCGAGGTTTCCGATGAGTCCGGTGCGTTGCATGGTGAAAGAGTGACGCCTTTGGTGACACAGTGTCCGGTGTTTTTGTGCGGACGCCTGAGAAACGCTGTCGAAACCGATAGCGAATAGTACCGAAAGATTGCCGGCGGCTCGACTGCCGGAAACCTGTTTCAGTGTGTTCGTGTAATTCCGGAAACGAAGGTCTTACTGCTGGCGACCGGAATCGTTGTTGCTGGTCATACGATCCAAAGCGGCATCTTCCAGCGTCTCACTGCTGTCGATTACGATACGATCTGCCGCTGCTCGCAGAATCCTTACCGCAGCCGGGGCAGCCACTGTCCCGCCGTAATGACTGCCCGGTGTCGACGGGGCGTCCACCATTACCAGTGTCAGCAGACGTGGTGCATCGGCAGGTGTGCCGCAGACAAATGACAGCACCCAGGCATCAGAAGCATAACGACCGGTCTGCGCATCGAGCTTCTGTGCGGTTCCGGTCTTGCCAAAGACAGAAAGATCGGGAACACGCACCGAACGTGCGGTTCCCCGCTCCACCACCTGCCGCATCGGTTCTGCCGTAAGCCACGCCGCCGTCGCAGGCGAAAGCAGGCGATTGGGAACCCGCAGGTCCGGTACTGGCTTCTGCCGTTCTCCCGCAGGTCCCGGACCGCTGCTCTGCCTGAGCAACGTTGGCGCTGTCAGCAGCCCGCCGTTGGCAATCGCAGCATGGGCTGTGATCAGCTGCAGCGGAGTTACAGCGATCTCCTGTCCCATTGGCACTGATCCCAGTGAGTAGATGGTCCAGCGTTCGGGCGGATGCACAATTCCTGCCAGCTCACCAGGCAACTCAATCCCGGTGAGCTGTCCAAAACCGAAGGCTCGTACTGCTTCATACAGTCCTGACGTGCCCAGTGCTTCACCGATTTTCGCCATCCCGATGTTGCTTGACTTCACCAGCACATCCGTCAGGCTCAACGCTCCATACGGATGATGATCATGCAGTAGTCGAGGCCCCATGCGATAGAGGCCGTTTCCGCAATGAATTGACTGCTCACGGTTCACTGCACCAGTCTCGATTGCCCAGCCCGCAACTGCCGGTTTCAACGTTGATCCCGGTTCAAAGACAGCAGATACGGCAAGGTTCTTCCATGCAGTCGGATCCACCTGCTGCAGTCTCCCTGGATGAAATGCGGGGCGTGATGCCATTGCCAGAATTTCCCCGCTGTGCGGCTCCATCACAATGGCACATGCTCCAGCTGGCTGCCATTCCGCCATCAGTTCATCAAGAACCGACTCCGTAATCACCTGCAGGGGAAGGTCAATGCTGCTGACGATCGACTGCCCGTTGCGTGGGGGACGACTACGTTCCGTATCGACACTGACAACTCTGCCAAGTGCGTCACGAACCACAAAGCGGACGCCATCGCTGCCGCGAATATCTTCATCGAAGTACTCCTCCAGACCGCCCTGCCCGTTGTTGTCGATATTGCGAAGTCCCAGGACGTGCGCAGCATAGCCATCCTGCAGGTAGTGCCGCAGATACTCGCGACGGATTCCCCAGCTGCCCTGCTCCAGCTGAGCGTTGCGCAGCTGGATTGTCTGCTGTGGATCCACACGACGCTTAAGCCAGATGAAACCAGCATCCGGATGCTGCTGCAGACGCTGATAGAGTTCATCAGTAGTGAGATCCAGGATCTCACCAACACGCCAGGCAAACTGCAGCGGATCCCGAATCTGTCTGGGGACGGCATAGACACTGTCACACATCACGGTCATCGCCAGTACATGACCATTGCGATCCAGTATGTCCCCCGGACGTGCCGGCAGAATCTCTTCGCTGATGCTCTGCCTGATAACATTCTGTGTGAGTGATTCTGAGCGATATGTCTGCAGATGAATCAGTCTGCAGATGAGTACGATCCAGCCGGAATACACCAGCAACGACAGGAATCCCGAGCGATTGCGATGCGCATTCCCGCCGCGCAGTTCCACGACCACGTTCTGATCGCTGCGAGGTGCTCGACCGGGCAGCCCCGGCACCCTCCACCGGCTCATTGCCCAGCACCATGCTGACGGCTGGAAAGCTTTCGCTGCTTCCCGGGCTGAGGTGCTGGAGCAAGCACCTGTTCCTGCTGATGCGCGGTGCGAATTCTTCTGATGGCAAGCAGATGCTGAGTCTTCCAGTCTTCCAGCACATCTGCCTGATAATGCTGCAGACTCAGTTCGCGATGGAGCGAGAGTGTCTGCTTCTCAAGCCAGATACCGGCAAGAGAAACACTCAGGGCAAGCAGCAATCCCGCCACAAAACGAAAAACCACGACAGACCGTTTCGTTTTCCAGATCCGAACAATCGACCGGCAGTTGCATGAGCGATGTTCGTTGACAGCGATCCACCGCTGCCTGATAGATCGGACGCTGGTCGTCAGGGAATAATCTGAACCTCAACGGCATCGCCCGGAAGTCCGAGGACTGTTCCGGCACGCAGATTATCCGGACTACGTATCACAGAACGATTCAGTTCGTAGATCTCAATCCAGCGCGACGCGCGGCCCAGAAAACGCTGCGAGATTTCAGAAAGCGTCTCCCGCTCGCCTGTGCGATACGCCGGCGAACCGTCCTCCAGCAGGAAAAACCCCTTCGGCTGAGCCTGTCGATTCCTCTCTGCGAAGAACTCAGGGAACTTCTGTTCCAGCTCTTTCGCCTCCGGAATCAGAACAATCATCCCCGGCCGCATTCGACGCGGGTCCGGAATACGGTGTTGATTGAACAATGCGAGTGCTGAGAAGTAGCGCGTGGATCCATAAACACGTCGCGAGATGGTGTAGTAATTATCGCCGTTCTCCACTTTCACGGTCCTGTAAGTGCGGTCGGGGTCGGGCACCGGAACGTCGGTGGAATTCTGATAATTCCAGGCAGCCACACTGAAACGCCCGTCCTGTCCCGCACCGCTGGCAGTTCTGGCAGGTGTGCGTGACTCCCGGAACGACGGTGGGCTCTGACCAAATGGACCTGATGGATTCTCAAAGGTCGCCGCCGGAAAGCCTGTCGTCGGCGCCGATCGGATGGCTGCTGGCGGATCCTCCGGCAGAATCTCAGGAAATGTGTTCAGTTCATCTGCTGCAGCGACATAGACGTCCTCCGCTGGATTGCCTGAACC
>JALRDR010001142.1 GCA_023262145.1 Planctomycetaceae bacterium
CCTTTGCCGATGGACATGCTGAAATCAAGCGGTGGCAGGATGAACGCACCCAACCACCGGTCCAAAACAATAACAACCTGCAGCTCAATATCGCTTCGCCCAACAATCTAGATGTGATCTGGCTGGCCGAGCGAACGCTGGCCACGACGGACGTGCCTGAGGTCCCATCACTTCCCGGCCAGATTTTCGCAGCACTGGATTCGGCAGACGACGTGACGGTGAGTGCAGTTGGCACTACGGTCCAGCATTCTCGAGGAATCGTGGGAAATGCCGCAAAGTTTGACGGAACTCAGCACTTGCAGCACCCGGCAGAAGATTTTCCGGTGGACGGTCCGTGGACAGCGTCCGTCTGGCTGCAGCCGCAGAAGTCGCTGAATGGCATCTTTGGAAAGATTGAGCCGACGGGATCCCGCCGTGGCGTTGAAGTGATCTGGCGGAAGGGCCGCGTGCTGGTCAATCTGGTCCACCGCTGGAACGAGAGTGCAATTGAAGTCTCCGGTCGGGAAAAGCTGCCCCCATCCGGCTGGCAGCATCTGGCAGTGCGTTATGACGGTTCCGCAACAGCTCGCGGTGTATCGATCTTCCTGAATGGACGGCAGGTGCCGGTAGAGATCCTGCGGGATTCGCTGGATGGCAGCGTGGCAACTGCTGAGCCGCTGCGAATCGGTCGGCGTGATGAAGGACTGGGTTATTACGGACTGCTCGATCAGTTTCGCTGGTTGCCGGCCGCATTGTCGGATGCACAGTTGTCCGAGTGGTCTCGCACGGAGCGTCTGCGGGGTATTCTGGAGCGGTCTGTGACCGATCGGACGACAGCCGAGAAGGCGTGGCTGGTGGACGATTACATCGCTCGCGAAGGCAGCGTAAAAATGCGTGCGGCGCAGGCACTCGTGCGTTCCGCAGAACGAGCTCTGACGACCCTGAAGGATCAGATTCCCCAGACGCTGGTCATGGCGGAACGCAGTGCAGACGAAGGACGTCGACCGACATATCTGCTTGAGCGTGGGGAGTATCAGCGCCCCGGGGAGCAGGTGGAGCCGGGTGTACCGCAGATGCTGGGTGGCTGGAACAGCGCGGAGCCAGCAGATCGACTTGGGCTGGCCCGCTGGCTGATGACCGGTGCCAGTCAGCTGACGGCGCGAGTTGCCGTGAATCGCCTCTGGCAGCAGTGTTTCGGTGCGGGGCTGGTACGAACTCCGGCCGACTTTGGCACCCAGGGCATGCCACCGACTCACCCCGAACTGCTGGACTGGCTGGCCTGTGAGTATCGCGACAGCGGCTGGGACACAAAACGCCTGCTGAAGCTGATCGTCACCTCGCAGACGTATCAGCAGAGTTCCGCGATGCGGACGGGGACGGAACCATCATCCGAGCTGTCTGATCCCGAAAACTACTGGCTGTCACGCGGCGGTCGATTTCGCCTGACACATGAAATGCTGCGTGATGCGCGGTTGCGTGTCTCAGGATTGCTGCAGACAAAGCTGGGGGGACCGAGCGTCAAGCCATATCAGCCGCCCGGACTGTGGGAGGAAGTGTCTTACGACGGCGAATCATCGTGGGAGACGGACAGCGGAGCAGGGCAGTTTCGTCGTAGTCTGTATACCTTTCACAAGCGTCAGGCCCCGCCCCCGGGACTGCTTTTGTTTGACGGACCGACACGGGAGAAGTGCACCCTGCAGCGTGCCCGCACCAACACCCCGTTGCAGGCGTTGCAACTGCTGAATGATCCGGAAATCCTGCAGGCTGCCCGCCACGTCGCCGCAGAGGTGCTGGCCGCTGCTGACACTGAAACCAGGTCCGGCCGGACCTCGCATGCTGCGTTACAGGATGATCGCATTGAGCGGGTATTCCGCATGCTGCTGACTCGAGCGCCGGATGCAACGGAACGCCGGGCAATTTCAACAAAGCTGTCGGAGTGGCAAAC
>JALRDR010001149.1 GCA_023262145.1 Planctomycetaceae bacterium
GTGGCCGCCGGTCATCTCAATGATCGCCGTCCACATCAACGGTTTGCCATTCATCGAATGGATCGTCCAGGTACCGCCACTGATCAGGACCACAGGCAAATTCCTGATCGTCCAGCAGACAGGATCGAAGCTGCTGTTCAATCAGTTGTCGATTCAGATCCTGCCCGATCAGTACAAGTTCCTGGCGACGATCTCCGTATGGCTCCGCCCAGACCTGCTCCAGCTCATTGCGATCAGCTGTGCCCGCAGACGGCCACTCAGACCTCGCCACTGTTGCCCACCAGGTTCCGCCGGGTTCAGACCTGACAACGGAACCTGCCTGTGACCAGAATCCCGCCATCTCATTCCGCGTTGCCAGCCAGAAACATCCCTTCGAACGCAGGATTCCCTGAGTCAGCCTGCTTTCTGTCCAGAAACGATAGAACCGCTCCGGGTGAAATGGTCGCTGAGCACGAAATACAAAACTGCTGATGCCGTATTCGTCAGCTTCGGAGTGATCTTCATCGCGTTCCGTACTCAGCCAGCCAGGTGCTTGCTCGGCAGACTCAAGCTGAAACGAACCGGTATTCAGGATTCGCTCCAGCGGAACCTGCGAGTTCATAGTGCAGATCAGATCCGCATGAGGATTCATGGTCCGTAACAACTGCACCAGCGCGTCCAGTTCCGACTGACTCACCAGGTCGGTCTTGTTGACCACAATCACCGTTGCAAATTCCACCTGATCTGCCAGCAGGTGTGACAGATCGCGATCATCCGATTCATCCGCAGCAAGTCCACGGTCCTGGAGCTCATCCTCGGAGCGAAAGTCCTGCAGAAACTGACCAGCATCAACCACCGTCACCAGCGTATCCAGACTGGCCAGATCCCCCAGACAGTTTCCGTCGTCATCCGCAAATGTAAATGTCTCAGCAACCGGCATCGGTTCCGAAATTCCCGTCGATTCAATCAACAGATAATCGAACCGTTCCTCCCCCGCGAGCCGGGCGACCTCCTGCAGCAGATCCTCCCGCAGAGTGCAGCAGATGCAGCCATTGGATAATTCCACCAGTCGCTCTTCCGAGTGGTTCAGAGCAAACTCAGCGGCGGTGGATCGAGCGTCAACATTGATCTCACTCATGTCGTTCACCAGTACTGCAACCCGCATTCCCTCACGGTTGTGCAGAATATGGTGCAGCAGTGTGGTTTTTCCGGCACCCAGAAATCCGGAGAGCAACGTGACCGGTAATTTTTTCATTCGAGCATGAACCTGACTGGGTGAATCCTGGCCGGGAAGCGTTCAGCGTCTGACTGACATCCTGTCGGCAGTAATGACCAGCATCCCATCCTCGTCTATCCTTCCGGATCCACGAATGACGACCAGATCCATTTCCTTCAGATCAAACAACTGCTGTACGCCGGATTTGATCGCACTGCCATCGTCGCCCTGAAAGACAACCCGCGCCATCACGCTGTCAATATCGCGTTTGCAGAATGGACACTCATGGGGGTTGTGAGCCTCATCCCCGTCATGGCCGGTCGCATCGGTCACCATAAACGTTGCCGTATTCTCAACGAACGGTGAAAAATCCCCCGCGTTCGCCCGTGCCCGGATCGTGAACAGGTCGGATTCCTGCAGTGTCCCCGCAGACAACTCCTCACGAATTTCAGGAACGGGGCGTTCCGGCCCCTCAATCTCGCCTGCCAGAAAACGCTGGCGAATCGCCAGCGTGGATGCATCGGGCCCGGAACATCCGATCGCCCAGAGCAAACTCAGCAGAATTGCAGCCCGATACATATCGCTTCCCCGCACAATGACTTTTCTGGCCGAAGGGCCGAGCCACGCCGTACTCCCGGCAACCGATGGATCCGTCACTTATTCCGCGGACTCTTCCGCAGCGGCAGCGTCGGAGCCGCCTGCTGCATCTGCAGCTGCCGGCTCACTGTCATGCTTTTCATGCTGCTCGTCATGATCACCGTGTTCTTCAGCGTGGTCATCGCCTTCGTGCTCATGCCCTTCGACCGTAACCCCTTCCTGCAGCACAGCCATGGCTTTCTCAACATCGTCAGCGACGTCCTTCCATGCCGCTCCCTTCTCACCATGCATGCCCTTGTCAATCGCTCCGTAAGACGCAAACAGCAACTCCACCGCACCGACAATTTCCTGCATCCGCTCCGGAGTCTGGCCTTCGCTGTTCGCCAGCTCAACCACCAGTTCCAGCACATGAGCGACTTCGTGCAGTGCATCGTGAGCGTCTTCCGGATCTCCATCCGTAAATGCCGCACGGACCGCATCTTCCAGCTCATGCAGCTCTGCCAGCGCTCCGGCATAAGTCTCCGCATGTTCGTGACCATGATCGTGATCATGGTCGTGATCAGTTTCTGCCACCGGCTTCGAGACAGGACCAGTGGGCTTACATCCTGCGTTGATGAGCAACAGGCCAGGAACAATCAGCAGTCCGAACAGGTTCTTGAATTGAGACATCATTCTTTCCAAGTAGTCAAACGAGTTTTATGACAGACTGACCGCGAACGGCTCAGTCACAGCAGACCTGGTATCTCTGCGGCGGCAGGTCCCTGCGACACCTGAAATCTATACGCAGAATCCTCGATTTTTGCAGCTGAATTCACTCACACAACACAAATTCCCGCTGCAAATCCCTGCCGCAGAACCACAACCCGTACGGCAGCCTGCTTACAGATCAGCGGCAGGAACCCCCTGCAGCGGAGAAATCCGCACTTCGACACCCGGCGAATACAAGGCGTGATCCGGGCAGGAACGATCCTGTACCGGAATCCCATGTGCAGTTGTCACTGTCTGATGGACTGCCAGATCACGAACCGGCTGCACTCGATAAGGCTGATGGTGCACATCCCCTGACCGCATGCGACCGCGCCCATCCACGCAGAACAGTGTGTAACGTTCCACCAGAAAATGCTCCAGCGTGCCTGGCTGCGACGGTTCCGGCACTGAACCGGACGGATTCACCTGGATGCGGTAGTTCGCCAATGGCTGTTCCAGACGAATCCCCTCGTATGTAATCCCCGAACGCTGCAGATCGTGCTGATTGACAGCACAGCGACGAAGCGACATGCAGGCATCAAAATACGGCAGATTCCAGAATCCCCGAGCAATTCGGACGGCCAGACGCTGATTGGCATCCAGACTGAAAAACCACACGCCCTGCCTTCCCGATCGCGTCCGCACATAGGTCCGCAGATTCGTCTCCAGAAACCATGACACCAGTGGTATCGAGGGAGACCACCACGGCCGCACACGTTCCATCGAAAACGGAACCAGCCCCACATAGGCATTGCCATCGAAGCAATCCACCTGCAGCCAATCCGGCAGCAGTGACTGAATCAACGCTGCATCAACCCGCCAGTGCAGAAAACTGAGCATCCTCCATTCCTGGTAACCGGCAGTGCGGCTGTTCTCTGGCATGATTCAATTCCCGTTGACGTCACGGCGTGTCCCGCCGCCGAGCTATTTCTGGTTCAACGGCAGGAACGTGAGCGTCCCGGCGATCATGTCGGGAACGATGAGTTGCCTGCCAGCCTCATCGTGGAAGAAGTCCGCCGCTGTCGTGAGTCCTTCCAGCAGGACAGTCGAGCTACCGTCACGACGGCTGATCTTCCAGACCTTGCCCTGCGTCCAGCTGGATCCGTAGAACACATCACCCACCGGAGTAATTCCATCAAGCCCTCGCAGTCCTGTCTTCAGCACCTGCAACCTGCCTTCCGCCATCCAGACAATATTGCCAGTGAAGAAATCCGCTGCATAAACCTGCTCCTGATCCGCTGGCCCCTCCACGGCAACACCATTCGGGAATCTCAGAGCTTCGTCGCCAGGGGGAATCACCTGCGTAATCTCCCCCGTCAGCGTGACTCGATAAATGCGTCCCTTACGCGGCAGATTCGCTTCCTTATCACCGCCACGCTCCCACAGCCGGCGTTCGCCATCAGGGTCGAACATCGGCGCTGGTGTCGACATCTCCGCAACATAAACACTGCGTCCGTCAGCGCTGGCAGCCACATCGTTCAGAAACTCAACCGGCTCCGGGAAATTATCGCGAGCAGCGATCGGCGTTTTGTGTCCACCGGAGTCAATTTTCCAGAGCGTCGTCTCGTCCGCCACAACCAGAACACCGCCGACATAGGCAATCCCCTTCGGCGAATTGAGCCCTGAACAGAACTCACTGACACGGTCTCCGTCGACGCAGACAACCTGACCATCACCCGGCTCTTCGCCATTGATCATCGTCACATAAAGTCGACTCGCAAATCCACGACAGACACTCTCCGGCTTCTCACCCACCGCCAGTACTCGCGGCGGTTCGGCGGCTGCCGCCAGCCCCGCTGAACAACCCAGCGTCATCAGAACCATTAACGCTGCTGCATGCACTCTGGAAATCCACATTTCACACCCTCTTTCTGTCTCCGAACAGCAGGTTGAAGCCCACACCCTCAACGCATTATCACTCAGCCGGATCAACACCCATTTCCCGGAGCAGATATCCGGCTCCATAGACGCGTGATGTAATCCAGAGCACATAGCGAATATCAACGCCGATCGAACGGCTGTAGTCGGTGTTCCACGCAAAGTCGTTGATCGTTGCCTCAAAGCAGCGATCAAAATTTACTCCCACCAGTTCTCCGCGGCTGTTGAGCACAGGGCTGCCGGAGTTGCCGCCAGTCGTATCCGTGTCGTACAGAATCGCCACAGGGACCTGCTGCAGCCGCGGATGCCGAAACTGCCCGGAATCCCCTGCCTGCCACGCCTTAAGAACTGCTTCGGGCGTATCAAACGGAGCCTTACCCGTCGTCTTCTCAATCACCCCACGCAGCGTGGAAATCGGAGTCCGAATAACAGCGTCAGCAGGAGAATATGCTCGAATCCTCCCCGTAGTCAGCCGTAATGTTGCATTCGCATCCGGAACAAATGCCTCTGCCAGAAACTGCTCCTTGACCTCAAGGAGCGATCCATACAGTCGGTCCAGCTGACCATCCTGTGCCTTCTGCTGATCACGCATCTCCACATAATACGGGTACAACGCAATCAGCAACTGCAGCAGTGGATCATTAATCGCCGCCAGTTGCTCTGAACTCTTTTGCAGACACGCTTTGACAAACTCCGGATCGCCCAGAGATGTTTCCGAAAGCAGCCGCTCCGCCTGCTGCCCGATCAGGGCTGCATCGTTTGTCAGCTGCCGCAATGCCGGAATCTGTTCCACCTCTGGAAACTGACTCAGACGCTCCAGCATCCCCGAGAGCAGAATCACGTCCAGGCGGAGATTCCAGTCCCTCATCGATACCAGCATCCGACCACTGGTCTGCTCGAAGTTCCGATCCTGATAGCTCTGCTCCCGTTCCAGATCGGCTTTGGAGCGTTCGGCAGCAGCATCAACAACGTAGAAGCCGTAAGACATTGCATGGCACGCCTGCCGCAACTGCTCGAAATGAATCTCCCATGGACCAGTCGCTGTCATCTGTTCATACACGCCGTTGATCTCACTCAGGACCCCTCCGTACTTCTGTTTTCGCGAAGCGTCAGCATCAATGAACTTCTGCAGTTCTTCCTCTCGAGCTGAACGCTGCTCCACAATGCCGGCGCGAGTCAGTCCCAGCACCTGACCACGGGAACGCTTCTCAACGTTGGCAAGCGATCGCATCCGCGATGCAACTCGAATGGCAACTTCCCGATCTGCAGCGGCCGCTCGCTCCATCTCCGAAATCTGCCAGGCATAAAGTTCAACCGTGAGCGGCAATCGAATATCGCGTTCATAACGCACAAACTCAGCCGTTCGATGCCGCGCCGTGCGCCCGGGATAGCCGAGCAGAAACACCGCATCACCCTCGTCAACACCCTGCGGAGCTACTTTCAGATGCCGACGGGGACGGTAGGGAATGTTCTCTTTCGCAAACGTTGCAGAGGAACCATCGGGAGCCGTATAGGCACGCATGAATGAAAAGTCACCCGTGTGCCGAGGCCACTCCCAGTTGTCGATTTCACCGCCGAAATTGCCCACGGAAACCGGTGGTGCAAAAACCAGACGAACATCCTTCAGATAGGTGTACAGAAACAGCACATAAGTTCGCCCCGGAAACATCTCTGACACTTCCGCCCGCAGACCCGCATGCTGCTTTTCCGCTTCCTGCTCCAGTTCGCGACAACGACGATCAACAGCACGCGTTCTCTCAAGGAAACTCATCTCCGCTGTCAGTACTGACAACACCTGCTGAGAAACGTCCTGGTAGTCCTCAGTGATTCGCACCTGATAATCAGGTGCCGGTATTTCCTCTTCCAGACTGCCAGCCCGAAAACCATCCTGCAGCAGGTCGCGTTCGCGAGTACTTGCCTTCTGAATTGCACCGAAGGCACAGTGATGGTTGGTGATGATCAGCCCCTGCGCCGACACAAAGGAACCAGTACAGCCATTCACGCGGCAGATCCCGTCCACCAGACTGATCCCGCTCGGATTGAATAACTGCTCAGCAGTCAGCTCCAGCCCGCGCTCCCGCAGATTGAGCCGTCCCAGTTCACTCATCGGAAACATGCCGTCATCGCCAGCAGCAGTCTGAGTCAGCACAGCAGTAATTCCCCCGACCAGCAGTAGCACCCTCAGTTGCATCGTCGTTTCCCCTCGCAGTCCCTGGTTGAATTCCGCCACGGCGGATACCACGTATGACGCAGTCAGCAGCGATCCCTCATGGAGTATCCGCTGCTCCACTCCAGCCTGACCACCATGTGCGGAACAGCTGCCATTGCTGCTGCAGATATTCCCGTTGACTGTCACTCAGCCGATCCGTGCGATTGACCTGGTGCACATACTCAGAATGCCCTTCCAGAACCATCAGTGCCTTGTAATACAGCACCAGATCAGGACCCTCATCGTAGGTGGAAAGCACCATCAGTGCGGCACTCAGTTCTGTCGCCAGACGACGGGATTCAGCACACCCCTGAGCAGCACGCTGACACAACTGAACCAGTCGCAGCACCTCCGTCGGCAGAGCGTTTCCGACTCCGGTGATGGCACCCGCCGCTCCGCAGTTCACATAGCCATGCAGCACCTGAGTATCCACGCCAACCATCAGCGTCAGATCCGGATCGCCGCTTGTAATGTGCTCTGCCGCGTAACTCAGCGAATCCGCTCCGCCAAATTCCTTGAATCCAATCAGATTGCTGAACTCCCTGCGAAGGTCAAAGAACAAATCTGCCTTCGTCTCAAACCCGTAGTAGGGGCTGTTGTAGATCACAGCCGGAAGCCCCTCTGCAGCTTTCAGGATTCCGGCAAAATGATGGCGTTGAGCGGCTGCGGATGTTCCGCGAGAAAGCACCCGCGGAATGACCATCAGACCGGCTGCACCCACTTTTCGAGCGTGAGCCGCGTGGGCTGCTGCAAGTGCCGGGTTCTGAGCCCCTGTTCCCACAACAACAGGAATCCCTGCCGCAGTCAGCTGAGCCACTCCCTGCTGCCGCTGCTCGTCAGTCAGGAGCGGCCAGTCGCCCATCGATCCACAATAGACCACGGCACGCATTCCGGCACTGATCAGGCCCTCCGCTGTAGCGACCAGAGCGTCAAACAATGGCTCCCCGGCAGCGGTGCAGGGAGTCATCAGGGCAGGAATACAACCGCGAAATACACTCTCTTCTGCAGACATTTCTTTCCCTCTTTCGGATCCTGTCTGCTTCCCGACACAGTCGGCACAATCGCGACAGCGGTGCCAGCAGACCTGTACCGATCATTCTAACGGATCACCACGCGATGTTCCCGTCGTCGGCCGTTTGTCGTCAGTGAATCCGGAAAACACAGCCGCCGGCGATTTGCTGCTCAACGCTGCTCAAGCACGCTCTGCGCTGCACACCAGCCCGGAATTCCACTGACAGCGCCACCACGCTGTGCTGAAGAACCAGCTCGCAGAATGCCACGGACAGCTGTCTCCACTCCCCATTTGCCCGCAGCCTCCGCACCTTCCGCAAAAAACCAGCTCAGCTGATTGTGGAAGATGTTTCCGTAATCCAGTCCCGCTTCCCGCTGCAGATCCTGCGGTGTCATGACTTCTACACACAGATTGCCGTCAGAATTCACCGCCAGACAGTCCTCAATTCGTTCCTCACAAAACGCACTGATCCCATCCAGATAGTGCTGCAGTACCTGTGCTCGTCGACTGTCATGATCCCGCTCGAAGACACGCCACGGCATGTCCAGACCAAACAGTGTGATCGTGTGAAATCCACGCTCCTGCAGCTCCGCTGAAAGTATCGAGGGATCTGTCAGCGTGTGACAGTACAGTTCTCCGGGCGGAGGGACCGGTATCTCTCCGCACTGCGCCCGCTTCCAGGCATCCAGCATCTGCTGGTACCCCTCATTCAGATGCAGTGTCCCGGCAAATGCCTCTGCTGCCGACGCTGAATCCGTCAGCAGACGCGGTAGTCTCCGCAGCAGCATGTTGATCTTGATAACAGATCCCTCGTCAGCAGGCTGCGGTGCCCACGTCTGCCCCAGAATGGCCGACTCTGTGCTGCGACCAGCGTTAATCAGAACATGCCGAGCCGTCGCGGAATACTCCCTTCCGGAATGTTCCCACGAAACCGTATGCCACCTGGTACCCGTTTCGATGTTCCGTACCGGAGACTCACAGTCGATCTGTACACCCAGTTCTCGACAGCGTTGCAGCAATGCATCGGTCAGGGACTGCATGCCTCCGACAGGTACCCTCCATTCGCCACTGCCATTGCCAATGACGTGATAGATAAAACAGCGATTCTGCAGCAGCTCCTCGTCGTGCGGTGAGACCGAAAGGCCAATTCTGGCGTCGGTGAGCACCAGACCACGGACCAGATCATGCTCAAATGTCCGCTCCAGAAACTCCCCCAGCGGTCGCTCAACGAAACTCTTCCATGCCTCCCGCTGCACTGCCGTCTGCAACTGTCCCTCAAACCAGCTGCGAGTCCGCAGTGGCTGCAGCATGGTTGGCCAGACAATGTCCGCAAAGGCCTGCCGCAACTCCTCCAGACGCAGCAGCGCTTTCCACTCTCTGTCGGAACCGCACAACTGCCGCAGTGAAGCTCGTGTCCGCTCTGAATCCTGATTGCTGATGAGCAGACCGTGGTGTCGGCCGGAAGTATCCTGCCACGGTGTAAACGATGCCACAGCACGGCTGCGGCATTTGAGCTTCAGTCCCAGCTGTTCTGCAAGCTGCTCAGAAAACAGCGAAATCAGATAGGAATAGCGAGACAGGCGGGCGTCATATTCCGGGAACACGCGCGCGGAAACAGTCGCACCACCGGGTGCAGCCCTGCTTTCCAGCACACGCACGCGCTGCCCGGCCGCCGCCAGCAGTACTGCAGCCACCAGTCCGTTATGCCCGCTGCCCACGACGATGACGTCGCTGGAGTGATCGGCTGATTTCATCGATTCCCGGTCCTTCCGCAGGCGGGCGTCTACAGCCCCCCGGCTGCCTGCACCCCGAAGATCTGCTCGGCGCTGAGCTCATTGCGGCGTGAATAGTACACAAATCGACGCCCTACCAGAGTCTGCAGCTGCCCCCCATCAGGCAGATAACTGACTCGCGCCTTTCGCCCTTCCTCCGCACGCAGAATGTACTGTTTCTTGGAATGATCGATCGTGATCTTGTCGGCAACTCCGGAAAACAGCCGCGACTCCAGCCGGCACGGTGAACGCGTTCCACCTGCACCATTGGAAGTATTTGATTCCGCCACCAGCGTCAGAAAACTGCCGCTTCCGTCAGGCTGCGGCAATCTTGAGACAGTGAGATTTTCGCACCCCAGTGTGCCGGCGTTGTCCGGCAGCTCACCCATCGTCAGGTGCTCCAGCTGCAGCTGGTCATTCAGCGATCGCACCGGTCCGAATTCTCCGCGGACATGATACTTCAGACGCACAAACTGACTGTGCTGATTCCCTTCAATGCTGCCCTCAAATGTCGCTCGCATGAAAATGCACGATCGATCAAGCTCCTGCACCGCCGTATTCGCCCGGGCCAATGGACGCCGGGAAGCGATTGAGTTTTCGCTTTCGTCCGGCTGAACTGACTCAATTCGTCCCGGCCCCAGGGCCTGAAAGTCCCCCGTCAGCTGATTGAATTCCAGATCCGAAAACTCAGCATGATGATGGCCGGTGATCTCCCCGTCAGTCATGACGTCAGCATCTATCACGACTCGACCACTGCATTGTATTCGTTCAATCTGCACACCTGCCGCAACTTCATCCGCGACGACCCGGACACCAGCACGGGGGGGTTCTCGGGTAACATCGGACGCCAGCGTTACAGTCATGCCGACACAGGAGAACTCTCCGTCGAAATCCACTTCGTTATTCAGTACAGCCCTTACATTACCATGCACCTGAACCACATTCCCGGCATATGTCATCTGCTCGTTCCAGTAAATGTCCAGCGGCGCCGCACGATTCATGGACTTGCTGTTCAGCACAAACCGAATTCGCCCGCTGCCGTTGACTTCGGCCGTCCGCTGCTGAGCGTTTCCGGGAACCGGATCGCGTAGCTCAATTCGCGCCCCCTCAATGCGGTCTGAATCACGGATTACCGCCGCAGGATCGCCGTACAGACTGATCCGTCGCCCACCATCTGCCACTGTTCGGACATGCATCGCATTGCCCCTGGCTGTGAAGCCACCACTTCGCTCCGCTGACAGATGACTTGCGGAAACACTTCCCCGCAGCCAGAGATCATCCAGCTGCTGCCGTCCGCTTGCGTCGCGGCGCAGACGGGCTGTAATCGTGCGGCAACTGAATTCTGCGGCCCCGTTTCCGCTGCCCCCCACTGCACTGGTGA
>JALRDR010001173.1 GCA_023262145.1 Planctomycetaceae bacterium
GGCTGTAAACGGGCCAAAGATTGCTGCTCCACTGGCATCGAATTCGTAGTTTTCGCCGGCATCGTCGCGGTCACGATTGCGATAACGGCTGTCGAAGCGTCCGATTGTCTGAGCTCTGTTTCGCAGCAGTTCCTTCCCAAATCTCTGCATACTGACTCTCAGTCGCGACTGCAGCACAAATTCCTGTGACAGTCCGGTCAGTCTGCTGACTTCTGCAGCGATGCGTTCTCGTTCTGCTGTCGCCAGGGACGTTCCCTGAAGCAGTGCCTGCGCGTAGTCTCCGCGGGCGAATTGTGCCGCCTGATCAACGACTGACTCCAGCGGCAATGCCTGGAGCTCCGGTGAGAGCGCCTTGTGGTACCACGCAGTGGCTGCAAAGCATGGCAGAAAACAGATGTTGGGCAGATCGTTGGATGTGGAGAATCTGAGTGTCTGAAAATTGATCGCGCCCGAAATGACCACGATCCCATTGAGTTCCATGTTGTATCGACTCTGCAGATGGGCACTCAGGCCAGCCGCACGAACTCCACCGTAGCTTTCGCCGCAGAGAAACCTGGGGGATGGCCAGCGCAGGTAACGGGTGGTGTAATCGTGGATGAATTGTCCAACGCTTTCGATATCTTCCTGATATCCGTGGAATTCACTGCCTTCCGTTTCCCCGGTTGGCCGGCTGTATCCAGTGCTGATCGGGTCAATGAAGACAAGGTCCGTGACATCCAGTAGTGACCATGGGTTGTTCTGCAGCTGATAGGGAGGACGCAGGTATGAGGCATCATCCGGAAAGTGAATCTTCTTTGGTCCCAGCATTCCCAGATGCAGCCAGACAGACGAAGACCCGGGGCCGCCATTGAAACAGAACGTAATCGGGCGTGCTGCCGGGTCTGGAACATCGGATTTCGTGTAGGCGACAAAAAACATTTCAGCCCGAGGATCCTGCTGATCGTTCTTCAGAATCAGCTTGCCGACAGTCGCCTGAAACCTGATGTCACGGCCGCCGATCTGGATGCGGTGATCGGTTGTGACAAGATGTTCCTGCGGCTGATCGGCCGCTGCAGCAGTCGATTCTGCAGAATCAGCTTCATCAGGCAGCGGTGTTGCTGCAGCAACTGAGACTGAGATGGCGGAGCTCTGAAACAGCAGAACCGCAATGGCGAGCAGCAGAGTCGTGTTAATCAGCCGGTG
>JALRDR010001203.1 GCA_023262145.1 Planctomycetaceae bacterium
ACGGGTCCAGTATTGAAGCGGTGGGCTATCACGTACGGGATTATTTTACAAAGCAGTGGGATCGCTTCCGGGATTTTCCCTGGGGCGTACTTGCTCATTCAACCCACGTGCGGGGTACCGGGACATTTACGGACGGAGTCGAAAACCCGCGGGTGCAGGTTACCGTGGCCTCGCAGATTCCACCTGAGGTCTGTGAACGCATCAATCTTGGCTACCGCGATCCGGCATCCATCGATGTGGAATCATTTGCGAATCGGGAAGATGAGGGTGTGCTCCTGGTGCGGAAGGCTGGCGAGCATCTCTATCGCCTGCACGACGGGGTCAGTACGGCACTGCCCCTGAATTGAGCCAGCTGTCGGATGTGAGCACAGGCGGGCTGCTACAGATGGGATGCAACAGCAATGAAGAATGACACGATTGCGAGTCAGTTTGAGTTACTTGCGGACCTGCTGGAGATCGAGGGTGCCAATCCGTTTCGGATTCGGGCGTACCGCAGTGCGGCACGAACAATTTCGTCGGCATCAGAGTCACTGGCACAACTGGCGATTGCCGGTGAGGACCTGACTCAGTTTGCCGGGATCGGCAAGGATCTGGCGCGGCAGATTGTGGAATTCGTGCAGACAGAACGCCTGCAGTCTCTGGAAGAGCTGCGCGCAAAGGTACCGCCTGGTGTGCTGGATATGCTGCGGATTCCCGGAGTGGGACCCAGGAAGGTAGCTGTCTTTTTTCGGACGCTGGGACTGCGCACACTGGAAGAGCTGAAGGCGGCCTGTGAGGCCGGGCGTGTTGCGGAACTGAAGGGTTTCGGAAAGAAAACGGAAGCCGGAATTCTGCAGAATATCGATCAGGCGGTTGCCAATGCAGCACGGATTTCCATTTCAGAAGCGCGAGTGATTGCTGAATCGGTGGTGCAGGATCTGCGGCAGTTGCCGGAGGTTTTACAGTGTGAGGTTGCCGGCAGCTGTCGACGCCGGCGGGAGACCTGCGGAGACCTTGATGTGCTGGCCGTGTGTTCCGATTCTGCTCCGGCGATGGACCGTCTGGCGGCTCATCCAGCCGTCGAAAGTGTCCTTCTGCGAGGCGACACCAAGCAGCGAGTGCGACTGAAGAACGGTGTGGAAATGGATCTGCGGGTTGTACCCGAGGAATCGTTCGGGGCCGCGATGCAGTACTTCACCGGCTCAAAGGAACATAATGTTGAGGTTCGTGCCCGTGCTCGGGAGCAGGGGCTGAAGGTGAACGAGTATGGGGTTTATCGTGACGATGAACAGATCGCCGGTCGGACCGAGGAAGAAGTGTATGCGGCGGTCGGGCTGCCCTGGATTCCTCCTGAGCTCCGAGAGAATCGGCTGGAGTTTCGCTGGGCGAACGAAGGCCGGATACCGGAGCTGGTGACGCTGGCTGACATTCGTGGCGACATGCACATGCATACCACTGCATCGGATGGAGCTGCATCCATCGAGCAGATGGCGATCGCAGCCAGAGAACGCGGTCTGAAGTACATTGCAATTACGGATCACAGCAAGCGCGTATCGATGGCCAATGGTCTTGATGAGGAGCGGTTGCTGCGGCACTGGGAGGAGATACGTCGCGTTCGGGAAACGATTGACGGCATAGAGATTCTCTGCGGCATCGAGTGTGACATTCTCGAGGATGCCTCACTGGACCTGGCTGATGAAGTGCTGGCGGAGGCGGACTGGGTGATCGCAGTCCTGCACTACGGGCTCCGGCAGCCTCACGATCAGATCATGCAGCGGCTCCTGAATGCGATTCGCAGTCCTCATGTGGATATTATCGGGCACTGCACGGGGCGGATTATCGGTCGCCGCGAAGGGGCTGACATGAACATGATGGATGTGCTGAAGGCAGCAGCAGATCATGGTGTCATGATGGAAATCAACGCGCACCCGAGTCGGCTGGATCTGAGTGAGATTCACGCGGCTGCAGCGCGGGATCTGGGCATCCCGATTGTGATCAGCACTGACGCACACAGCACGGACGGGTTTGACGTAATGCAGTATGGTGTTGACCAGGCGCGGCGCGCCGGACTGACGCGCGACGACGTGGCAAATACTCGCACCGCTGCTGAGTTTCGTGGAATGCTGCGTTCTGGTTGAGCAGTGGGCGAGCCGGATCAGCCGGCAACAACGCCGCGACTTCTGTGGATCTTGTACTCCACGGCATCCACCAGCGCAATCCAGCTGGCTTCAATGATGTTTTCGCTGACACCTACTGTGCTCCAGACGGCATCACGATCGCGGCTTTCAATCACAACGCGGACTCGAGCCGCAGTGCCTGCGGTACTGTTGATGACACGCACGCGGTAATCCACCAGTGACATTTCGCTGAGTTCCGGGAAGACAGGGGTGAGTGCCTTGCGGAGTGCACTGTCAAGTGCGTTGACGGGTCCATCACCCTCTCCAACGACGTGCTGCACTCCGCTGTCCGTGCGCAGTTTGAGCACCGCTTCGATCATCGGATCACGCTGCTGATTGACGATGTTCACACGATAGTGGTCGAGTTCGAATCCGGGGATGAATTTTCCCATCTGTCGCAGCACAAGCAGATCAAAGGACGCTTCAGCAGCTTCGAACTGATAGCCCGCGGCCTCGAGATCCTGTACAGCATTCAGAATTCGAACCATCAGGTTCTGGTCTTCACTGATCCGGAACTTTTCGGTCTTGGCGATGATGTTGGAGCGGCCGGACAGCTCGCTGACAAGAATTCGCCGCTGGTTACCAACAGACTCCGGCGGCAGGTGTTCATAGCTGTGTGCGATGCGATTGACGGCATGCACGTGCATCCCGCCCTTGTGTGCAAAAGCGCTGGCGCCAACGAAGGGCTGGCCATTGCGAAAATTCATGTTCGCCAGTTCATAGACGTAGCGGGAAAGTTCTGTCAGGCGACGAATTCCATGTTCAGCCAGCACATCGTAGCCAAGTTTCAGCGAGAGGTTGGCCGCCGTGGCGACGAGGTCCGTATTTCCGCAGCGTTCACCAATTCCATTGATGGTTCCCTGCACCTGGATGGCTCCGGCGGCCACTGCGGCAAGTGAGTTGGCTGTCGCAAGGTCGCTGTCATTGTGGCAATGGATTCCCACGGGAACGGAGACCTGCTGCCGCAGCTGAGTGACAAATTCCGCAATCTGTTCCGGCAGTGTGCCACCGTTGGTATCACACATCACAATCATGTCTGCTCCCGCGTCAGCAGCCGTCTGCAGTGTCTGCAGGGCATATTCGGGATTGGCTTTCCAGCCGTCGAAGCAGTGTTCCGCGTCATAGATCGCTTCCCGCCCCTGTGATTTGACGAATGCGATGGAGTCATGAATCATCGCCAGATTCTCTTCCAGTGAGACGCGGAGCACTTCAGTGACATGCAGGTCCCACGTCTTGCCGACGATTGTGCAGGCCGGGGCCCCGGAGTTGATCAGAGCCTGCATGCCGACATCTTCGGCTGCAGAGACCCCCGTGCGGCGCGGCTCGGAGGAGGACGAGGATGACCTGGTGGCGAGGATCCTCGACGCCT
>JALRDR010000020.1 GCA_023262145.1 Planctomycetaceae bacterium
TACGGATCAGCTGCACGGCTTCATCCGGATGAGATGCTGCAACCCGCTCAATCCAGGGAAATGCTTCATCCTCCTGCTGAACTTTCAGATAGAGTGCAGCCGCAGTACTCGCAAAGGTTGGCAACACAGCCTGATCAAGGAATTCAAGCCACCGTGCTGCAGGTAGTGTATCCAGAAGCCTGCCGGCAGGGATGGGAAGGGGCAGGCCACTCTGCATCCGTGCCTGATCCTGTGTGGCAGCGTTTTCCTGCTGATAATAGTAGTTGCCGAAGTTGTCTCGCTGCAGTTGCGGGCCCCTCTGTGCTGAGGTGTCGTACTGCTGAGAATAGCGTGCCTCTCGGAGCCAGTTGATCAGCATCAGGTTCAGTGCCTCACGCCACTCATCCAGGCTTGAGTCTGAGTGGTCGAGCAGGGCATCGACGGCTGTCTGCTGAAGCTGGAGAATACCGATACGTCCATCAGCATCATTTGGCATCGTCGCCATACTTCCAGCTGCAGCCTGACCAATTCCCTGCATGATACGTCGGCCGCGCTGGAGTTCGCTCTGGAAACTGTCGTCCAGCCAGTTTCGCCCCAGCTGATCCTCCAGCAGTGGAGCAAGGCGAACTGCCATCTGAAGTACCTGCATGCCTGTCTGGTTCGCTGCATTGTCTGCTGCAGAATCGTCATCTGCTGCTGTGGTGGTGTCTGCAAGGACGGCCGTTGCGTCGAGTGCGGCGAGTGTGGCGTCCCAGGCCTGCCGCAGTTCGCCGGCATCCCGCGACTTCTGCCAGACTGAGTGCCGAATTGTCGCAATCAGCAACAGCATCTCAGCATCCCACGACTCTCCATGAAGGGGGGCCGTGGGCAGAAACTGGGCAGCCTCCTCGTGGCGGCCAGCAGCATTCAGAATTCTTACAGCAGCGAGCTGGTCAAGCAGAGCATTGTCGGGGGGATCCTGTATATGCAGATTGAGCAACCGAACAAGTTCACTCGGCGACTCTCCCTCATTGCTGCAGGTGGTGGAGAGAGATCCGAGTCGAGCCGCTGTCTGTTCATCAAGGGGGCGCTGAGGACTGATTTCGGCCAGTGCAATCAGATCACGTGCCTGCAGAATGTTGCGTTCACCAATAACCTGACCGGTTCGCGCTTTGGGAGCATTTTTCGGTCCCTGCTGCAGTGACGAGATGATTTGATTCCATGCCGGCAACTGCTCTGTTTCCGGCAACTGCTGCAGTAATTCGGAGACTTCCATCCAGTTGCCACGTGTGACAGCAGACTGCAGGTGATTGATGAAAGCATTCAGTTCCGGCTTGTCCGGGTTTTCATCGGCGCCGGTTTTCGGTTGCGGCGGCTCATCGGGTGCAGATCTGCCCGATACCTCAGACCAGGAGCGAAGAATTGCAGACGGACGTCTGTCAAATTCCATGTTCTGAAGCTGCTGCAGCCGTGACTGTGTCTGCGCAGCTTCGCTGTCATTGTCGGAGGCAACGGCAACGTTCGTGTCAATTTGTTCTGCTGCCGGAGTTGTTGCGGCTGTCTTCGACAGTGCTTCCTGCAGTACTCCCTGTACCTGCGCGCTCGGGGCCGACAGGGGCACCAGTCTGGTGGCAGGGATCGCTTTGGTCTGTGCGAAGGCTGTGGCGGAGAGCAGTGGTGAGAATGACCAGACGCTGAAGATCAACAACGCAGAACGAGCAACTCCGGAAACGATCAGCATCTGGATCCCCTCAAAGTGCCTTCAGACAGGCAACCGCTTACAGAAAATGAGGAACCGCTCCGGGTTCCTCATCGTCAATCTGCATCAGAGTATCTCAGCCGGCCGGCACTCAGGAACCGGCTCCGTCTGCAGGAGGACCGGCGGTTGCTCCGCGAGCATCCTTGGGCTGGTTGCCGGGCTTTGGCCCCGGCCGTCGCGAACGACAGTTGCTGCAGCAGGACTGGCAGGGCCGTGGAATGGCCAGCCCCTGAAGATCATCAAGTGACATGTGTTGCAGTCGAATGGCACACTCGAGGTTTTCCAGTTGTCGTTTTTCTGCTGTCTTGTCGCCGTCTGCTGCAGCACGTTCAGCCAGCAGTCGGTAATTCTGACGTGCTGATTCAATCTCTGGCATCCAGTCTTCCTGGGAAATTCCCTCCAGTCGCATCAGCCAGGTCAGATAGTACTGGGAGCGTGCAAGCGACTCGCGTACCGGGTGTTCGAGGGAACGAATTCCTGGTGACGAATCTGCAGCAGTAATCTCTGTGAGCATCTTTTTCAGATCTGCTGCGGATTCCGGAAGTCCGGCACCCTCGATGCCGGCGATCGCCTTTTCCAGACGCAGTCGTGTCTGCAGGGTCGCGTCATCTGCAGGGACCAGTGCAGTGGCATGATCAAACTGGCTGATTGCCGGTTGCCAGAGTTCCTGGGCCGCAAGCCTTCTTCCCATGCGCAGGTGGCTGCCAAGCTGATCCATACGTCCGTGGGCTTCGCCAGCGGTCATATGATACAGAAATCCAAATACCGGCAAGGACAACCAGATGCAGAGCATCGTCTTCTTCATCTGTGATTCTCCTGTAACGGAAGAAATGATGACCACTTCTGTGAAAACGACATTATTGTGCTGGGAATTGAGCCGAAAGTCCAGATCCACTCGGAATGCTCAGCTTGTTTTCTGCCTGAGACCCGGGCGCCACGAACTGCCGCACAACTGCATCAGAATCGGCAGAAAAGTGATGAGGGCCGCACTGCACAGAAGTACCAGCAGTGCAATATCCCGAGTGCTCCACTGTGGTGCCACCTGTCCTTCTGCGGATCTCGTCAGTCGGGTGAGCAGATCTGAGGGCAGATGCAGTTCATTGGCATTGTGGTAGAAACCCTGCAGCCGCGCTGCCGTCTGTCGCAGCGTGCTGACGTCCTGTCGGGAGTTCTTCCCATTCAGGAATGTGCCATTGACCGGGTCTCCAACGCCGACGATGACCACATCCGATACTGAAGGTGGCATGCGTGGCATTCCCGTTGCGGGAACCGTATCGCCGTCGCTGACGAGCACCACGGTTGCGCTGTCTGGACGCCATCCGCGAGCTTCTTCGGCAGCCGCCTCAAGACCACTGAACAATCTGGTTTCACCGGGTCGAAATGCGAAGTGCATAGGCAGATCATTCAGAATGTTTTCCACCACTGAGATATCCGAGGTGTCCCGGACAACTGGCAGAGCGGATGTGTATGTGGCGAGGATCGTGACCCGATATTCGTTCATCGGAACGCGACGAAACCATGATTCCATCACGGCTCGCGCTCGCTGCATGCGACTCTGGTCACCAGCGGGGCCGGCATCACGCAGCCGCATGCTGGGAGATACATCAAGCACAACAACCAGATGCTTCAGTTTCTGAAAGTCGACTTCACCCGCTTCGCCAGGAATACGAACCTGCGGAGGCATCAGGAGCAGCAGAACCAGCGACCAGCCCAGTCCTGCAGCAGCAAATGGAATTACGGCAAATGCCAGTCGGACGTGCAGCCCGATTCTTCCCTGTGGGCCAAATACAAGCTCCCTGAGGCGTCCGATTTTCTGCCAGTGCAGCATTTCCGTGCCGACGGCCAGCAAAAAACAACACATCGCACACAGCAATGGCCACGGTGTCTGTTCAATGGACGTCGCTACCATGGAGCGTACCTCAAACCGAATCCCGCAATATTCCAGCAGACCAGCAGGATCAGTCCGATAAGGCAGACCGGTGTCAGCCAGTCTTCGTATTCCACCGCCCGTTGTTCCATGTCTGCAGGTGTCATCAGGTCAATACGCTGAAAAATGCGTTCCAGGGCTGCGGGGTCGCCAGTGACGAAAGCGTCTCCGCCTGTTGCCTGAGTGAGTGCGACGATATCTGCCGGAATCTCGGATTCACCAATGTGAACTGCGAAGACCGTGATGGATGATTCTTGCAGTTCTCGCGCGATGCGTTCTGCACCTCCATTCATCAGATCCCCGCTCATCCCATCCGACACCAGAATAATCATGCGGTCTCCGGATTCCTGTTGCTCGAGCACAAGACGACAATTTGTCAATGCGCGCCCAATCATGGTCCCACCGCCAATCGCTCGCTGTGAATCAGGACGCATGAATGGAAGCGAGCATTCAAATGCCGTGACATCCCTGGTCAGTGGGCACCAGCGGACAACATCGGTTGCGAAGAATGTGAGTCCAAAGGCATCACCATCACGAAAATGCAGAAACTGATTGATTGCAGCCATGGAAGCGTCGTAGCGATTCCCTTCCCCGAATGCGGCGGTCATGCTGCCGGAACAGTCAACGCAGAACTCGATGTTTGTGAGGCGTCGCTGGATCACCGGGCTGCCCTGTTTCATTGGGATTGCTGCAGCAATCACAGCGACTGCGAGCAGCAGCGGAGCAGCAACATCGTAAAGTCGCGGTATCAGACGGGCACGCAGGGAACGCCCGGCAGCTGAATGGTCAAATGGCAGCGCAATCTGTCCCCGAATTCCTCGCCACACTCTGACCAGCAACAGACCCGGAATCAGCAGCGCCAGCAATGTGGCCGGCTTTTCAAAAGCGAGGCTGGAAAGCTGCTCGCGGAAACTGAGGAATTCTTCCCAGAGTTCGCTCTCCATTATGCGGCTCCCGGTGCAGCGTCAGATTGCCGGGATGCTGTCTCCAGAATGCGCTGCATCGGTTCCAGCAGTTCACTAATGTAGCGGTCATCTGCTCGCGGGCGGTCGTACAACCATCGTTCAAGTTCGGCCAGCAGAGGACCGGCATCGTGATCGTTGCGCAGCTGAGCCAGCAATTCGCGAGGTGGCAGTTCTTCCAGCTGCTTCTGCGTCGTCCAGAACGAGATAATCAGCTTTTCCAGCTGCAGCTTTCCAGCTGCAGAAAAGGACTCACTGCTCAGGGCCTGTGTGAGCAGTTCGCGAATTGCCCTGAGCTGACATGCTCCATCTGCAGACACGTTGCCAGTGGGCCTGCGCTGGTTCTTCAGATGTCTGAATCCAAGTGCCGCGAGCCCGGCTGCCCAGAGGATCCAGAGCAGTGTGATCGTTGCCCGATAGCCGCCCACCCAGCCTCCCTGAGGAAGTACCACGGCGTTTGGTGTGAGTCGTTCCGGAGCAAGAACGGAGGAGACGGAAACGGAAATCTGCGGCAGATCATTCGTTGAGGAGCCGTCGATACGGCGAAGTGACTCAGCGAGATTGAAGTCTCCCGGCAGATCGGATGACCACGTCAGATCGTATCGAAACCCGTCACCATGGGGGTAAGTTGCATCAATTCGAATGATGACGGGATTCTCGCGACCATGCGGAGAAATGGCAGCCAGTTCACTGCCGGGAAGAAATAACTGAGTGATCCGGCCTGTCATTCCAACGGTTGCTGTCAGTTCGGCCGTGCCGTACACCGTTGCGGTTGCCGACCCTTCTGTGTGTTTATGTTCATCTGCCCGGGTCAATTCGGAAGTTGCAGAAGTGCTGCACACAAAGCAGAGCAGAAAGAAGATCCTGCGATTCCGGCTGCGAACCGCGGCACTCTGAAAAGTCAGACAGCATGGCAAAGCCCTGCTCGACTTCTTCGTGGCTCTGTGTATGACCGCTCTCGCTGGATTCATCTCGCACTCCTGGTATTTGCTCCACGATGTCTGAGAAACTGGCGGAGTGAAGCGAGCCACGGACGATCGGTGTCAATCAGCATGTGGTCAACACGAGCTCGTCGCAATGGCTGGATCACTGTTTCGCTGTCAACAGCTGTTCCCGCTCCCAGCAAATTCACCTGCATGCCGGTTTCAGCTTCCATACCTCGAACATAACCTGTCGCCGGAAGACCACGTTCGGCAGGATCGCGAAACTGCAGGGCGATGCAGTCGTGACGAGCTGCAAGCAGCTTGAATGCCGGCATCGCACTGGGGTCGTGCAGATCTGACAGCAGGATGAGCATTGTCATTGAATTCAATGCGGACTGCAGTCGTCGAATTCGCTCTCCCGTGTTGGTCGTTTCATTCTGACCGGTCGCCGAGAGCTGCAGCAGCCACTGCATGATCGTGTCTCTGCGGAGCGTGGGCTGCACATGAATGTCAGTTTCGCCGATTCCCAGAACTCCAACCGGTCGTACCTGGTCGAGACAGGCCAGCGCAAGCCCGCCGGCAACACGCAAGGCTGTCTGGAGTTTGCTGACCGAATGTGAGGTCACGAACATCGAGGTCGATGTGTCGATCAGCAGGTAGCAGGGAATCTGCCGCAGCGTTTCATACTCTCGCACCCACGGTTTCCCGGTGCGCGCAGTTGCTCTCCAGTCAATCGCGCGGATGGAGTCGCCGATCTGATACGGACGTGACTGCAGGTACTCGACCCCTGGTCCAAGGCTGGGGGAGAAGTCTGTTCCGTAGCTGAGGCTGTCGGCAGCGCGTCGGGCCAGAATCTCAAACTGCTTTGCCTGGGGGATCAGTGCTGCTACATCTGAAGTTGCCATCGTTCCGCTGCGACCTCCTGTATTGTTCCGGTCTGTCAGCCTGACTTGTCTCAGGAAAGCTGAGCGGTGAGAAGTTCGTTCAGTACTTCTGCAGAAGTTCGCCCGTCGGCTACGGCTTCATAACGCAGTCGAATTCGATGCAGAATGACATCTTCAGCAAGTGCCAGCAGGTCATCGGGGGTCACATAGTCTCTGCCATGAATCAATGCTCGCGCTCGAGCGGCACGTATGAGCGCGATTCCAGCTCTGGGACTACAGCCCAGATCCAGGTCTTTGTGTTCACGTGTGGCATGGATCAGCTGAATGACGTGGTTCACAAACAGTTCACTGACATGAATCTGATTGACAGACTCCATCGCCAGAATGAGCTGCTCCATATCACCACAAGGGCCCTCGGAAAGCACATCAAATTCCGACTGCACGACGGCCCCGCCATCCTGTCGCGTCACTCCCAGTTTCAGGTTTCGCTGAAGAATCGTCTGCTCCTCCTGCATTGA
>JALRDR010000082.1 GCA_023262145.1 Planctomycetaceae bacterium
AAGACGCCGATGCCCGCAGATTTCTGGGGGAGTACTATCTGTCGCAGAATGAGTTAACACTGGCGGAGAAGCATCTGGGGCTTGCAGCGTTAAAATTTCCAGAGCTGAATCTGATTCTCGCACAGTTGAAAAAAACGCAAAATCGTCCCGGTGAAGATACTCAGGATGTCGCTGACCGTGCAGTCCGGGAGCTCAGCCGAAAGCTGGAAGACAATCGTGCGGATGTAACAAATCGCATTTACCTGCATCGGGCGTGGCTGCTGGCGAACGACCGAGGCAACGCTGAAGAAATTCTGCGATCCGGACTTGCCGCAGGAGAAGACGGCAACCCGGTTTCTGATGCAGACAGAAAACGACTGAAAGTAGCGCTGGCAGAATTTCTGGTGGACGATTCAGTCAGACTGCTGCAGGCAAATGATCTGAATGCTGACAGAGTGGCCAGCAGAATTGCTGAGGCAATTCTGCTGGATGCATCACAGCCCGGGATTGTGGCTGTCGCGATGGGACTCAGCTCGCGAAATCTTCGCATAAAACCCGAAGTGCTGAAACCCTGTATCGACCACTGGCAAACCGTGGTTGACTCCGCTGAGAAGGAAGCAGAACCAACACCGTTCGGCGATGCCGAGATTGTCCTGTGCCAGCTGCTGATACTGACCGGGCAGATGGATCAGGCTGCTGAAGTCATGCGAGTCATCGCGGAAAAGGATCCCCGACGTCGGCTCAACCTGACTCGCCTGTTGCTGGATTCCGGAAACACCTCTGAAGGGGAGTCAATACTTACTGAGATTGTCGCTGAGAACTACGCACTGCTGGACGCAGATGCTGAGAACGCTACAGCGTTATTCGATATTTGTAACGCACTGCTTCAGCTCAAACGGCCGATGGAGGTTCGCCGCCTGCTGCAGGAACGAGTAGCGGACATACCGGAACAGCCGACCGACCGCGAAAAAACGATGCAGCGGTACTACAGCAGCGCCTGTCTGATGGAGTTCGATCAGCTCACCGGATACTCCGTGCAGGCATTCAGCCGTATCAGAGATCGAGCAGAGCTTGAGTTCGGTCCGGCGACGGCAGATGAACTGATTCCCCTGCTGGAGAATGCTGTTATCGGAAGCGGACTGGATTTGGGAGCTGTCATTCGACTGTCGCACCTGAGTCTTTCTCCCCATCCGGCGGCTGCGGCTGCGGAGAATGTCATCGTTGGCCTGCGACTCACCGGTGCTGAAGGATTGCAGGCACTTCGAACACTTGGGACTCACGCTTTGTTGTTGCGGGAATATGACATGGCAAAAGTCTGGCTGGAGCAGGCGAATACGATCTCCGGGTTCAGTGATGCAATGATTCTGAACAATCTTGCGATGTGTCTTGTGCGATCGCCGACGCCTGACCTGGAGAAAGCACTGGAACTGGTCAGCAGTGGGCTCAGCAGGACTCCCGGGAACGGCGACCTGCTGGCAACACGCGGTGAGATCTATGTGCGGCAGGAAAACTGGGACGAGTCTCTGCGAGATCTGGTTCGGGCTGTGCAGAGTCGAGGAGACAACCCGGAAATTCATCGACTACTGCAGGAAACGTACCGAGCATTGCGGGATGATCAGATGTCCCGGACGCATGGTCAGATTGCTGAAAAGCTGGAGTTCGAACAAACGCAGCGGCAAGAGTAACGGTTCACACAGCCTGAACTTCCTGCTCGCTTGTGCGAGGTCTCCGAATCAGCGAGTATCTTCAGAGAGGAACAGACATTGGCCGCGGGTTCGGCTGATGCTCCTGAAAGACACAGTGGATTCCATCGCGGAGGTCTGACACATGCGTAGAGCGCTCTATCTGCTGTATTCCGCCGTGCTCTGCAACCTGCTCACAGGCGTGGTTCCTGCTGGTGACTGGAAGGCAGGTGTGGGCCGCGCCGTCATCACACCTCCCTCCATGATGTGGATGTCAGGCTATGCATCGCGTGATCGGCCGGCACAGGGCAAGCTGCACGATCTGTCAGTGAAGGCGCTGCTGTTGCAGGATCAGGGGGGGAATCGCTGCCTGGCTCTGACCTATGATCTGGTTGGAATCGATCGCCGGACGTCGCAGGAAATCTGTCGTCAGCTGGAGGCGGCATTTCAGCTGCGTCGTGAGCAGATAGCCATCTGTACATCGCACACGCATTCCGGCCCGGTGGTCGGCCGAAATCTGCTCAGCATGTATGAGCTGGACGAGCGACAGCTGACGCTTGTGCATGAGTACACGGATTTCCTTGCCGAAAGAACGCTGGAAGCGGCGCGTTCGGCGGTGGAATCGCTGGCGGAGTGTGAAATCCATGTTGGCGAGGGGACAAGTGATTTTGCAGTCAATCGCCGGAACAACCGGGAAGCAGATGTTCCGATGCTGCGGGAGCAGGGTCAGCTGGTCGGGCCGGTGGACCACTCTGTCCCCGTTCTTGTGGTGAGAACCCCTGCTGGCATAATCAGAGCCATTCTGTTTGGTTACGCCTGTCATGCTACGGTACTGAGCGGAATGGACTGGTGCGGCGACTGGCCCGGATATGCTCAGATTGAGATTGAAAAGCGGCACCCTGGCGTGACGGCTTTGTTCTGGGCCGGCTGCGGGGCTGATCAGAATCCGCTGCCACGTCGGACCGTAGAGCTTGCTCAGAAATATGGTGGCATGGCTGCCGACGCAGTGGATGGTGCGTTGCAGCAGGAAATGCAGTCGGTTCAGGGACAACTCAAAACCGTCTACTCCGAGATTCCGCTGCGACTGGGGCAGCTGCCGGATGCGGATCAGATTCGTGCTGATGCGGATTCCTCCAATGTCTATCTCGTGCGGCGAGCGCGTGTACTGCAGGAGCAACTGCAGCAGCAGGGGCAGTTATCCAGCACCTATCCATATCCGCTTCAGGTCTGGCAAGTTGGCGACGCGGCTACGCTGACCTTTCTCGGTGGAGAGGTTGTTGTTGACTACAGTCTGCGGCTGAAGCGTGAGCTGGCAGCCGGCCGGCACTGGATTGCAGGTTACAGCAATGATGTGATGGCCTATATTCCATCGCTGCGAGTGCTCAGAGAGGGTGGTTACGAAGGTGCTTCTTCCATGATTTACTACGGGCTGCCCACAGTCTGGTCTGGCGATGTGGAAGAGCAGGTTGTGGAGGGTGTACTGCAGTTGCATCAGCAGTTGCAGTCGCAACCGTAATTGCTCCCTGGGGAGATATTCCGGTCAGGGATGTCAATCTGACGCAGCCATAAGGACAAAGCACAATGAACGCACTTTCGCGACGCGATATTGTCTGTCGCCAGGCCCTTGGTATGGGAAGCGTTGCGCTGGCTTCGCTGCTGGGGAATACTGCCTGCGCTGCTCCGCCGGGCGTGCAGATGGAACCGCGCCATTTCGACATGCGGCAGAAGCCGCCAGCGCAGCGGCCGGCGTCAGCAACTGCCATGATTTCGTTGTTCATGCACGGTGGTCCATCACACATGGATCTGCTGGATCCAAAGCCGGAACTGTCCCGAATGAGCGGTACGGAATACGGTGGAGAGATCCAGTACAGCTTTGTGAATCGAGCGAGCAAGCGTCTGTTTGGCAGTCCATGGAGATTCCGTCCTCGCGGTGAGTGTGGAACGGAGATCTCAGAACTGCTCCCTCATACTGCAGGGATTGCAGATGACATCTGTGTTATTCGATCCATGCACACCGGCTTCAACGGGCATGAAGTTTCCATTCGCTATATGAACGCGGGCATTCCGGCCGTAACCGGGCGGCCCTCCCTGGGAGCGTGGGTGACCTATGCACTGGGAGCTGAGACTGAAAATCTTCCTGCGTATATGGTGCTGACGGATCCCGGCGGGCATCCGGTTGATGGAACGCTGAACTGGTCGAGTGGCTGGATGCCACCGTTGTATCAGGGAACAGTTTTACGCCCGGAAGAGCCACGAATACAGAATCTGTCTCCCCCGGCTCATCTGGCCGGTGAAATTCAACGCCAGAACCTGAGTCTGCTCCGCAGAATGAATCGACTGCATCAGCGACAGTTTCCGGAGGAGTCGGATCTGGATGCACGAATCGCCAGTTATGAACTGGCCGCCCGGATGCAGGTTTCTGCTGTTGAAGCACTGGATATATCAAAGGAGACCCAGGCGACGCAGAAGATGTACGGCCTCGATCAGGATGCTACTCGGGAATACGGAACTCGCTGCCTGATTGCGCGGCGACTGGTGGAACGTGGAGTGCGATTTGTGCAGCTGTTTCTGAACGGACAGCCCTGGGATAACCACAGCAGTATTCATTCCGCGTTGCCGGCAGTCTGCACACGAACTGATCGGCCATCTGCTGCCCTTGTCCAGGATCTGAAGCAGCGAGGAATGCTGGACAGTACACTGGTGCACTGGGGCGGGGAAATTGGCCGATTGCCAGTGACCGAAAACCACGGCGACGCAGCAAAATCCGGACGTGATCACAATGGCCAGGGATTCAGCATGTGGCTGGCCGGTGGTGGAATTCGAGGGGGTATGACATATGGTGAGACGGACCCGCTTGGGCACTCTGCAGTGACCGATCGAGTGACAGCCAATGATTATCAGGCAACGTTGCTGCATCTGTTCGGATTTGACCACACCCAGCTGACTTTTCTGCACAATGCGCGGCTGCAGACGCTGACTGATGCTCGCGAGTGTCGCATCGTGCAACCGATCATCAGCTGAGGCGACAGCGGTGTCTGTTTCGTCCTGCAGGAGACGGATTTTGGAACGCCGGGGCGGTTCACCGGTATGTGGTGCTGAATTGAGTTCGCCAGCAGTCATCCCTGGAGCTGCGGCAAAGGGAATGGTTGAGGGAAGAATCTGCCAATGTCGTTTTCAGAATTGCCACTGAGTTACTGCACCAATGTGCATCCCGGTCAGAGCGTGGCCGAAATTGTTGATGGAATCTCCAGCTATACCGCGCCGGCTCGCGATCTGGCGCAACTGCCCGTTGCTGCGGGGCTGTGGCTGGCTGGGAGTGTCACGCGGGAGCTCAAGCAGAATCCTGCAGCGCTGGAACTGCTGGCTCAGACGCTCTGGCAGCATGATCTCACCTGCTACACGCTCAACACGTTTCCGTATGGCAATTTTCACAGCGAACGTGTGAAGGAACAGGTGTACCTGCCGGACTGGACGGATTCCGTGCGTTCGCAGTATACGCAGAACTGTGCGACGCTGCTGGCGCAACTGCTTCCGGAGGGTGCAGAAGGCAGCCTGAGTACAGTTCCGCTTGGCGGCCGCATGAATCCTCAGGGGGCTGATTTCCGTGCCGTCTGTTTCGCCAGTCTGATTCGCACTGCCAAGAATCTTGATGCCTTGTATCAGTCGACCGGTCGATTGATTCGACTGGCGGTGGAACCCGAACCTTTCTGCGAGCTGTCCGGAACACAGGAATGGAGTCTGCCGGTCTTTCACGGTCTGTTTGCCCTGGCGGAAACTCTGGGTTGCGAAGACCTGGTCCGCAGGTACATCGGGCTCTGTTTTGATGTCTGCCATCAGGCTGTGGAGTTTGAAGATGTTGCGGCATCAATTGACGCCATCGATCGTGCGGGAATCCGGATCAACAAGGTGCATATCACGAATGCGGTTGAGCTGCCTGATCCTGCAGACAACGTGGCTGGTCTCGACATGCTGCGTGGTTTTGTCGAGCCGCGATACCTGCATCAGACCTTTGCTCGATTTGCCGATGGTCGGATTGAATCACGGGTCGACCTGACAGCAGAAGACCTCGAACCTGGCTCGGGGAATGAATTGCTGCAGGCGGAATCCTGGCGCGTTCATTTTCATGTGCCGGTGTATGCTGAAACACTTGGAGCGCTGCGGACCACGCGAGCAGACCTCGTGAAGGCATTGCGACGGGTAGCCGCACTTGACTATTCCCCGCATCTGGAAGTAGAGACATACACGTGGCCGGTGATGCCTGCAGAAGACTCTGCTGCAGGTCAGGCTGATGGCCTTGAACACCGCATTGCCCGTGAGCTGCGGTCGGCAGCGGAATTGATTTCTGCGATCGCTGCGGAATCCTGAGTCAGTGAAAATCTCGCGACCTGGACGACAGACCGTTGAGCATTTCTGCGAGATCTTCGAGGTGATCCGTAACGACGTGGATTACATCTCCCTCCCGTTGC
>JALRDR010000091.1 GCA_023262145.1 Planctomycetaceae bacterium
GTCCAGCCGACAGCGAGCCCGTGGCATCAGCCGTGACGCGCAAGCGGCCGGTGAAGGCTGACGCATAACAAGCAAACAGCAAGTGACGCCCGCCGGATCGGCGGCTTGTGAAAATTTTCTGGCTGAAGTTGCCTTGAATAACGCGTACATGGAAAGGGCTTGGGAAGTGTGACAACACAGGGATTACTCAGGGAAACGCGACCGGATCTGGTCATTCGCTGCACTCAGGAAATCTGCACATGCGCACCAATTCCCGATTCATGTCCGCCAGTTGCGTGCTGGTGCTGTTATGGGCATTACTGCAGATTCTGGGCCTGCAGCAAGCAGCAGGACAGCAGCGTCATCCCCCGCAAAATGCTCAACCCTCAACGAGCGAGCAGATGGCTGGATTCTGGAAGAGTGATCGAGTGCTCTTCGATCAGACGCTGCCAGAAGGGCCGCAGAGAGAACAGACGCTCTGTGAGGCGATACCGTGTGTGAACAATGGCGGGCTTGAGATTCGTGAAATCATCCTGTCCACGCGGCAAACTCAGGCCAACACAGGCGCGTTCACTGTCTGGCACCCGAGGCCGGGGGGGTGGACCTGGGTGGCGCATCGATTTGATTCCACCGGGCGAACAGCGGTCTGGGAATCGACTGTGTGGGGAAATCCGCGGGGCACGGCGACGCTGCAGTCGGGGTGGGAGCACTACCACGCGTTGCGACAGATACCGATCGGCAGACAAAATCAGCACCCGCCAAACTACTTTTTGTCACAGGCCACTGTGCTGTTCCCTCCGTCCAGTGGGTTGATTTCCCTCCGATCAGACTGGACACGAGTCTTTGCGGGCAACTCACAGCAGTCGGAATTCTGCCGTGCCTGGGCAGAACTCAGCAGCACTCCACGGATCCTGCCCGCTGCCATGACCGAAAAAGAACAGAAACGACGGGAAGACCGGGACAACGCATGGTTTCGTCTGGAGCAGCTGGTGGCGGAACAGGAGCCAATGGAAGCGTTGCTGAAGATACCGGAATGGGGGTTTCTGCAGCAGATCGCGCCCGACACGATGGACGGCGACACGGTGTCTGCGAACTGGATCCTGAATCGGCATTTCCTCAACGGGAGAACACAGAGCTCAACGAATCCCACACGTCACTGGGTGATGGGTTACGACAGCGACAAGCATGAGTTCTTCTGCCTGATGTATCCAACGCAGCATGGATGCCTGCAGATTAAGGGGCAACGGAGCGCAACCGGGGCTGGAATTGTCTGGGAAAAGCCCCCTGCGGCAAAACCAAAGCCAGGCCCAGCGGCCAGCAGAAACGGGGGGAGAACAGTTCAGCGAAGGCAACCCCAATTGCCTCCGCTCGGTGAGCGTGCGGCACTACTGGCGGGCAGCGCCACGCTGGTCCTGCAGATCCTTGCCATTTTGTGCTTCGGAACGCAGCAGTCCCGAGCATATGCGGCGCTGCCACTGTTGATCAACCTGCAGGTGACTGTCTTCACAGCCTTACTGATTCCACCATCTTCTCTGCAGGAGATATTTGGCAACCTGCTGCTGTTTCAGCGGTTCATGAAGCCAGCCAATGAAGCGCTGCTGGTTCCATGGTTCCTATTGATCGGAGGCATTGCCGTGGCAGGAATCGGTCAATGGTTACAACGGTACGTGCAACTCGCAACCACGAGCTCACGGTTGCACGCCGTCGAGACGAAGGCCGTTGAGACGAAGGCCGTCGAGACGGCTGACGAAGGGGAAGAAAAAGTGTTTATTCAGCCCACAGCATCGTCGCCGGAGACAGCTGAGACACAGAATCCGTTCCTGCAGCTGTGACCCACCCCAGTTCAACAGCTGCTGAAAGACTTATCCAGCGACGCAATGAGAACCAGCATCACAACAGGAACATCCAGACATGAATGATACCGCCATCCTGATCTTCATCTTATTGTTATTAGTGATTCCCTTTGTCTATCTCGCCGGGCTCATTTACCTGCTGATCAAACAGATTCAGGCGATCGTTGTTCAGAGGACATTCGTGGGACAATTTCTTGCAGTCCTGCCGTCCAGCCTGATTCTGACCTGGTGGCTGCTTCCCAACTCCAGCCCAGCCAAAGGATTTTTGTTTTCTGAACAGAACTTCTTCACATGGCCATGGATGATCCTGTTCGGAGCTGCGGTCTGGTTACACCTGATGATCGCCCGAGGTCGTGATGCGGCCGCACTGGCAGGCGATCCCACCAGGCAGGCGATCCCGCCTGCACCCGGTGGTTCGCGTTGACGCGAACCTGGTTTGAGACTGCACCAATTCGTCTCGCTGGACGAAGTGGCAGGCGTCCCGCCTGCACCCGGTGGTTCGCGTTGCCGCGAACCTGGTTTGAGACTGCAGCACTTCGTCTCGTTGGACGAAGTGGCAGGCGGTACGCCTGCCCGCCGGATCTGCGTCCCTGCGCTCCTTGGTCCGGCCTACAACGAGACTGTCAAT
>JALRDR010000110.1 GCA_023262145.1 Planctomycetaceae bacterium
AGGGCGTTTTCGGGAATCGCATGTTGTTGCCTCCACAGCGGGTTCTGGCCTGCTTCGGTAACCAAAACACCGTTGTTGATGACCTGAACTCGCGATTCCGACAGGCGGAATTTCTGTGTCAGAAAATCTCGTCCTTCCCACGAATTTGAGATGACCGCCGGAAGGGACTTCATCAGCCGACGTTCCAGCCAGGTTCCCGTGATGCCCCGTCCTTCGTCACGCTGATTCCACCAGCAGAATGATGCTCCCGTTCGTCTCCAGATGGCCCCGATAATTCGGCAGTGCATCCAGACATAAGGCAGGAGAAAGTCCGGCTTGAGCTGATCACGGATGAACGCTGCAAGCGGCAGCAGCAAACGATAGCCGGCCCAGCCAAACGTGTCTTCCACGGACAGCTGGTACGGGACTGGAACAGCACCGACGTTTCGGATTTCGTCAGCAAAGCGTCCGTCTCCACCCCAGCCGATAAATCTGACGTCGACATCAAGGTGCCGGACAAGTTCTCTGGCGAAATACACCGCCTGTTTTTCCGCCCCGCTGAAGAAATCGAAGTGTCCGGCTGTGAGCAGGAACCTGCGTCCACGAAGGTTCTGAAAATCCTCCCAGCTGGGCACAGCTTCGTTAGCGCTGGTTTGAAGCTGTGACGACGCAGGATCCTGGGATGCCATAATTTTCTGTCCGGTTCATCAAGTCGAAGTCAGTTGGTGCAATTCTGGAGTCGCCATTCCTGCAGCACGCAGAGCAGCCAGGTGTTAAAGGCTGTCCCGTGTTGCACGACGGTTCGGATTGCTTCGGGGCTGAACCAGTCGCATAAACCGATCTGTGGATCTGTGAGCCGTTGCTGCAGTTCCTGTGTACGCTTCGGGGTTCCTCGCAGCCAGTGATCAACCGGTATCTCAAACCCCTGTTTGCGGCGGAAGGCGAAATCGTGCCCAAAGCGCGCTTCTGCGAGCCGTTTCAGGGGCAGTTTTCCACAGTAGCCATGATCTGTGCTGTAGAGCTGTGACTCGGGAATTGAGGCCGCCAGTTCAAAGACTCGTCGATCCAGAATTGGTGGCCGTACCTCCAGTCCCACCGACATACTGGCAATATCAACTTTCGTAAGAATATCTTCCGGAAGAAACGTGCACAGATCCAGATACTGTGCCTGATTGATCCACGAGTATTCGCGTGCGTCGTTGTAAGCCCATTCGAAAGTCTGAGCTGGTATATCGGCAAGGAACCGGAGTTCTTTCTTCCAGAGCTGGCTCCGCAATTGGTCTTCGTGAAAGCGACCGTTCATCGGGAACCAGCTGGGCAGATGACCTGGAACAGATGCGGGCAAAGACTGACGTCCCTGAAGACGATTACGCAGGCGCCGTGCAGAGTCCTTTACGCTGGCAAGGGGGCTCTGTGGCTTCACAGCCGGCTGGCGTGCAAGCCAGCCGCCGTAGGACGCATAGCCGGCAAAGAACTCGTCGCCTCCGTCACCGGAAAGCACCATTGGGACATGTTGTCGTGCCAGTCGACAGACGGCCCAGGTGGCGATTGCAGACTGATCACCATAGGGTTCTCCGTAGTGTCTGACGACTTCAGGGATCACTGAGAAAGCGTCCGCCGTCAGGATTTCTTCATGATGTTCGGTGCGGTACTTTTGAGCAACTTTTCGAGCGTACTGCAGTTCGCTGAACTTCGAGTCGTCAAATCCAATGCAGAACGTCTTCACTGGCTGCTCAAGCAGTTCAGACATGTAGCCGGTGACCAGTGATGAATCGATTCCTCCGGACAGGAATGCACCGAAGGGGACGTCAGAGACCAGATGCCGCCGAACGCTGTCGCGAAGGCAGTGATCCAGTTCAAACAGGAGATCGCGTTCGGAGCGTTTCTTCTTCGGAGTGAATTCCGGCTGCCAGTAACGCTCCATGGAAATCTTCGGCTCGTCCAGCTTCACGACCATGCGATGTCCGGCCGGAAGCTTGAAGACGTTTCGAAAAGCAGTCAGTGGAGCCGGGATGTACTGATATCTGAGGAACAGATCGATGGAACGCAGATCGATTTCACTGGACCAGTCCGGAAGCGCTTTGAGTGCGAGGATTTCGGACGCAAAGGCGACGCTGTTCGGCAGCCGGCGGTAGATCAGCGGCTTGATTCCCAGATGGTCGCGAGCCAGCAGGACTTCCCGACGATTCAGGTCGAGAACAGCAAAGGCAAACATGCCCTCAAATCGATCAACACAGAATCGCCCCCACTGCTCATAGGATTTCAGGACTACTTCAGAATCGGAGTTGGTCTGGAAGTTGTGTCCAAGGCTGCTGAGTTCCTGACGCAGTTCCTTGTAGTTGTAGATCTCCCCGTTGTAGGACAGATGAAACTGGCCATCTTCAGTCGACATTGGCTGGGCACCGCCGGCCAGATCGATAATGGAGAGGCGTCGGTGTCCAAGTGTGGCATTGCCAATACTGATGACGCCATCGCCGTCGGGGCCACGATGGGCCTGTGACTGGGTCATTGCTTCGCACAGTGAGCCTTGCGAAGAGCCTGCAGACCAGTCAATGATTCCTGAAATACCGCACATCGGTAATGGATTCCGGGCGTCAAAAAATCATGCTCTGCCAGTGATTCGTCTGCGCAGAAGAGAAAACAACTGTTTCAGTAAGAATGATCCCGAGTTCGTCGCCCCTTGAAGTCGAATCAATTCATCAAGTAGTTTTCGGTTCTGCAACGACATTTCAGCTCTGGTCTTACGGAACAGAATATCCTTGCTGTTCTGCTCGACACGCAGGCAGGAGTGGAAATCCTGCATTGTCGCGAATGACAAGCCAGTTCGACAGTACTGAAACGGAAGTCTTAGTCCGTTTTCAGTTGCCGACCTGCGGAACAAGAACATCGAGCAGCCGCCCTGATGTTCTTCCATTACCTTCAGTGGCAAAAAACCAAGTCCAATCACAAACGCAAGTACTTCCGAAACGATGGCTGTCTCGTAGGGAAGCCCACCAAGCCAGTCAATCGCATCTGTTACGATATTCATTCCGCGTTGTTTTTTCAGTCCTGCATCAGTCATTAACTCTGGCAGCGGTCTGCTTTCATCGACGCCTGCTTCTCTGCGGATCATGCGATCCTTCTCAGGCTCAGCAGCCCGATTGTACTCTTGTTTCAGTTGCAGATGATCTTCGAATATGTGGCCACCCTGATAGATGGCCAGCATCAGCAGGCTGTTTTCTCTGCACAACATTGAGCAATTGCGAATTGCGTTCCACATTGCGCCGGTGTGATGCAGTACGCCCCATGAGTAAACGATATCAAAAGTCCCCAGTTGCGTGGGCAGCGACGGATCAAGTACTGATCCTTCGCGGAGGTTCCAGCGATCCTTGACGGAATCAGTCTGGATCGACTTTGTAGTTGCGACACTGGAGGGATCGACGTCAACGGATGTTACGCTCCTTGCGGCATTCCTGAGGAATGCCATGGAGTGAAGTCCGGATCCACACCCGATATCTGCGACGGTCTTGTCGCGGATACCATCTGCCCCAAGCCACTCTCGCAGGTCTTCAGCCGCTGCATCAACTCGATGTGGTTCGGCTGCGCGATTGAAGGTGCTCCAGTTTTCGCCGAAGGAGAATGTAATCCCGGTTCGATTATCAACCCAGGCAAGCTTCGCAGTGATGCAGACCAGATCGTCTCCGTAGACAGCCACCTCAAACTCGTGGGAGATGTCCGAGATGAACTTCCGAAATTGTTCAAATCCGTGCGAGTCTGCATGGTCAGGCGTGGCATTCTGCATTCCGGGGGCAGCGTAATTCTGCTGAATTGTTTCGTTGCGTTTCACCAGATTCAGATTGCTGATGACATAAATGCTGGTAGCAGAAGAATGCTCCCGAAGAATGTTCCATGACTGAAAAACGGCCTCGAAACCTCGCCTGGCATCATCAAAAATGACATCAAACTGAGCTTCGGCAAAGTCAAAATCAGAGGCGTCTCCAGTGAGAGTACTGATGCGAGACGGGGGCTCAGAAGTGCCACGTGGATTGTCCCCCGAATTCATCACGTGTAACCGGGAGTTATAGAACCATGAAGCCAGGATTTCCGCGCAACAGTAACTACCGGAATTCGTGAGCAGAATCTGAAGGTGATTGTGTCTGCGGGGCAGGAACAGGCGTTCAAGGACTTCTGTGATTGCATTGAGTGCGAGGCAGTCAGAGGAACCGCTGTGCTGCTGTTCTTCAATGAGTTCACGAAGGCTTTTGAGTTTGTCTGAAGAACCTTGTTGGTGCGTCAGATCGACTGTGGTCTTTGGGTTCATACTGGATATTCCTTCGCACTGTCCACATTCCATTCGCATTGCAACATGTACATTGCACCACTGATGCCAGGGTTTACGACAGCGAGCCTGATCAGGTTATCCAGCCTGCAGTAAATCCGTTGATGATCAGGAGAGACTACAGACAGTGAAAACTGATAGTTACCACCATTGAATCCTGCAGTCGGGATTCTCAGGTGCAGGGCAAAGCGAGTGCCAAGGCCGTTTGTATCGACGATCAGGCCATGTTGAGGTGTATGCAGAATCTCAATGGCCGGGATCAGTTCTTCGTTCCAGAGCAGGCCCTGAAAAAGCAGGTCGCCCATTGGCTGGTCCAGCTGAATATCAATTTTCAGGTGGATATCTTCTCCGGGATGGCAGGTCAGCGATTCGCCAGCAGAAGTGATCTGACGGTTGGCACAGACTGCGGTGAGTCCATCAACAGAAACTCCACCAGATGCCATCTGGACATCAGCCTGTATTGGCTGTGATTCATAGTAGCAGCGGACTGCATCAAAAATGGTGTTGCCGTTATACAGCTGGCGCCCACGCGAAAGGACCATGGCATGTGTTGCAACTCGCGTGATCTGCTGCATGGAATGGGAGACAATTACCACGGCGGAATTCCGCATGATCTCTGCCATACGGTTCAGACACTTGAAGCGGAATGCTGCATCACCCACCGCCAGCACTTCGTCGATGATGAGTACATCCGGTTCCAGCTGGGAAGCAATGGCAAACCCGAGCTTGACCTTCATGCCGGAACTGTAATTCTGCACGGGAGCGTCCAGGAATTCTTCAAGTTCGGAGAAGTCCACGATGGCATCGAATCTGCGAGTGATCTCTGCGCGACTCATTCCAAGCAGTGTGCCCTGATTGTAGATGTTCTCGCGTCCTGTCAGGATTGGGCTGAATCCTGCATTGAGCTCAATCATTGCGGCGACACGACCTCGCATTGTCACTCGACCGCGATCCGGCCGGATCAGTCCGACAAGAATCTTCAGCAGTGTGCTTTTCCCGGCGCCATTGTGGCCAATCAGACCAAGGCATTGCCCGCGGTTCAGCTCAAATGAAACATCTCTGAGACTCCAGAA
>JALRDR010000157.1 GCA_023262145.1 Planctomycetaceae bacterium
ATGAGATCCCCGGCAACCACGATGACCCGGAACTTTTCCGGCAACACATCGCGCCGCAGACTGATCGCGTGATCGATCAGGATCAGATTCGATTTCTGCTGTTCAATAACACGCGGCGAGATTCCCACGACGGGTTCATCAGTGCTGGACAGCTGCAATGGCTGCGTGAACGGATGCACGATGCCGCTCGCAGAAGTATGGGCCTGATTCTCTGCTGCCACGTCCCGATTCACTCCAACCGTCATCCGGATCGTGGCTGGTATGTGAAGCCGTCGGAGGGACAGACGGAATTCTATCAGTTGCTGGCTGAGCATTCAGACCGTGTCATCGCCTGCCTGCATGGACATTTCCATAACGGCATCCGCGGCTGGAATGATCACGGACCGGTGGAAAGTCTGGTCCCGTCAGTCTGCTACAACCAGGATCGCAATCTCGCCACTCACCTCGCAGACGGTTCAGCCTCCGGCTTCTTCCTGAATGAACTGCGGCCCGGCTATGTGATCGCTGACATTTCCAGCGGTCGTTTGAATCTGCAGTACAAGCCGCTGGGGCAGAATGCCATCCCCGCGGCGATCCCACACTGATTCCGAGGCCACCTGATAACAGGCCTGCCGGCAGGGACACCTGAAGCCGACACCTGCTCAGGGGCTGTCTGAGAGGATTCGCGAGGGAAACTCTGCCCGCTCCGAACCCACTGCACTCCGCAGGCTGGAACCATGATTGAGCTTTCTGCCCAGCGGAATTCGCAGACCATCTGTAGCGGCCAGCTTCTGATGCAACCGCTCACGCATGTCCCGCACCACATTCTGATGCGCCTCAGAATGAATCACATTTCGCAGTTCCTGAGGATCATTCTGCAGGTCGTACAACTCGTCATGATCCCAGACGCCGTGATACTGAATCAGCTTCCAGCGGTCAGTACGGAGCGCAAAATTGGTCGGTGTCTGCGGAAACGCCGGCTCCCAGTAGTACTCGTACAACAGCTCACCAGCCAGTTCAACCGGGTTGTCCGGACGCTCCAGCAGTGGCTGCAGACTGACACCGTCCATCGTCGCCGGAACAGAAATCTGTGCCAGATCCAGCAGTGTCGGCGCCACATCAATGCTGGAGACAATCGTATTGCAAAGCGAATTCGTGGCAGTCAGCCCCGGAGACGCCACAAGGAACGGAACACGAATCGACGCCTCGTAAGCACAGCGCTTGTCAATCAGTCCATGTTCGCCCCACAGGTGACCACCGTCACTGGTGAACAGAATCGTCGTGTTCGCAGCCAGACCGCGGGCTTCCAGACACGCGCGCACCTGCCCGACACTTTCATCGATCGACAGCACCATCTCACAGTAATGGTTGTACATCTCCACCAGCGTCTGCCCGGAACGGCCGTGATAAGGGAATTCCACGCCATGCCAGCTGTTTCGCTGGTCCAGGACCCACAGCGGTTTGGCTCCCTGCAGAGCTGTCTCCCGGCTGAAACTCTCGGGCTCTCGGAATGGCTGCTCCCTGTAAAGATCCCTGTGCCGTGGCGCCGGATCATACAGCCCATGAACACCCTTGTGTGACAGCAACAGCAGAAACGGCTGATCGCGTTCCCGCAGACGCAGCCACTCCACTGCGTAATCCGTCAGCTCGTCCGTCGCATATTTCTTCCGTGGCTGCTGAGTGCCGTTGACGTTGATCGTCTGGCCTTCCGGAGCGTAGGTTCCCTGCCCGCGAAAACTCACCCAGTAATCAAATCCCGGTCGCGGCGCATCACTGCTGCTCCCCATGTGCCACTTGCCAATAAACGCCGTCTCATAACCTGACCGCTGCAGTAACTGCGGATATGTCGGAGTTCCTTCCGGAATGCGTGTCGAATTATCCACCACGCCATGCCGATGCATGTACTGACCGGTCAGCAACGTGGCCCGGGCTGGTGAACACAGCGATGTGTTCACAAACGCCCGAGTAAATCTCACCCCATCTGCCGCCAGAGCGTCAATATGTGGCGTCTTCACGAACGGATGTCCAGCATACCCGAAGACATCGGCACGCAGATCGTCGATCAGGATCACTACCAGATTGCGACGCGCTGCCGCTTCAGCCGGAACCGCCGGCAGCAGGACAAGCACAAACACACCCGTCAAAATCCGCAGCATCCTGATCGCCTCAGCCGAAAACATAACCAGCCACCTGCAGCCACACCGGCATCAGGGAACAAGGTCATCTGCAATGACTGCAGCGTAGCATCAGAACGGCTTTCGGGCATCCTGCGGGACGCGCGATCAGCATCACCGGGGCAAGCAGGCCGAATGCGGTCGCAAGTCAGGCAAGCATCTCACCGATGTCGCCAGTGCTGTCTGCGAACTGTTCGCAGGGCACGCCCATCTGATTCAGCATGGTGACAAACAAGTTGGACATCGGGATCTGATCGCTGAGCGTCAGGAAGCGACCGTGATCAAATCCAAGCCGATTTCCACCGGCCAGCACAAGCGGATAGTTATTATTGTTGTGCGTCTCACTGTTACTCGACCCATACAGCACCAGCGTGCGATCCAGCAAAGACGCATCGCCCTCTCCTGCAGTTGCCATACGATCCAGGAAATACGCCAGCTGCTCCGCCATGAAACGGTCCCAGCGGCCAAGATTCTCTGATCCGCCCGGCTTGTCCCAGCCGTGTGCCAGCGAATGCAGCGAATCCTTGAATCCCTCCAGCTGCGGAAATTTGGCCGCGAGTGATGAACAATCGGCCATGTTCGTGATCTGATAAGTGGCCACGCGAGTCGAATCGGTGCGGCAGGCCAGATAGATCAGGTCATACATTGTGCGGATATACATCAGCGGCGCTTCGTCATCTGCGTCCAGATGCAGCAGATCACGCTCTTCATCCCTCAACTCCGGACGCGGGATTTCCAGCCATTGCTGCGATCGCTTCACACTCTGCTCAATCTGTCGCACCGATGCCAGATACTCATCCAGCTTGTCCTGATCCTGAGTCCCCAGGCGACGACGCAGACTGCGAGAATCCTCCAGCACCACAGAGCCGGCCAGCAAGGCGGAGGCCTCGGCTGGTGACAGCACCTTGTCATCACGCGGGCTGCCAGAGGCAAGCCAGGCGATGTGGGGGGTGTGGGGAAAGCGAAAGGATATGACCTGACTCCAACAACTCACGCGCCTCCTGCTGCGAGAGATTCTCTCCCGCAT
>JALRDR010000149.1 GCA_023262145.1 Planctomycetaceae bacterium
GGAGCGAAGACTTTGGCGTGCGTAGGCGCTACAACCCTCCCGATCTATACAGGGGGACTGCCGGTGCCATCCACCGGCGTGGTTCACCTCCACCGGCGTGGCTCACCTCTTGATCCATGCGGGGATTTTCGGTGCCATCCACCTGCGCGGCTGGAGTGGCGGTGCCACGCATCGGGGAATTTTCCCACCGGGGAATTTTCACCGATCTTTCGCCGCGGCGGATTGGTGCCGCCTACTGATGTGCACCCCCCCACTGATGTGCACACTGATGAGCACCTCCCCACTGATGTGCTCCCCGCTGTTTTGCGCCCCGCTGTTTTGCGCCCCGCTGGATTGGCTCACCCTCTGGATTGGCTCATAGGCTTGCGCACATGTTGGTTTGCGCGGCTGCGACTGCATGTGTCAGTGTTCTGACGGGCTCGGGGGGCATCCCTGAGGGTGAAGTGCTTGATGGCAGATTTTCGGATGATGGGCCAGGGGTTGGGTCTGCAGGGTCTGCAGGGAAGGCAGGGTCTGCGTTCTGCGGCAGGCGAAGGAGTTGGGAATTTCTGTCGGGGTCGGTCAGCAGTTTCTGTTGCAGAGAATGAGAGTGTGACATGCTGTGGCGTCGGACATAGAGACTGCGTCTGCAGCGCTGTTTTCTTGTTGCGGGTGCAGTCGTTGGGCATTGTGTTGCGATCGGGCATTGTGTTGCGATTCAGCGGATCTGTCCGGAGTGACTGACACTCGCACAGTGGGTTGTTAGGATGGCAGCCGAGGTGTTTCAGCTTCTGCTCATGAAGGCGATGTGATGTTCAGACGAACGCTGCTTTTGTTTTGTGTTGCGATGGTCGCGTCTGGGGATGCGGCCGAAAAGTTGCCGAATATTGTCGTGATCCTGGCTGATGATTTCGGCGTCGGCGATATTCAGGCGCATTATCCGGAGAACAAGATCGCGACGCCGCACCTGGATCGGCTGGTGCAGGAGGGGATGAGTTTTGTGGATGCACACAGCCCGTCAGCCGTGTGTTCACCGACGCGTTACGGACTGCTTACCGGCCGTTATGCGTGGCGGACGCGGTTGCAGGAGTGGGTGGTGGCCGCTTATGAGCCGCCGTTGATTGCCCCCGATCGGCTCACACTGCCGGAATATTTGCGCAGGGCGGGGTATCATACCAGTGCCGTGGGCAAGTGGCATCTGGGCTGGGACTGGCTCGGTCCGCAGCCGGCTCAGATGGTCGAGGCAAGGAACGGACAGAAGAATCTGGAATGGGATTTCAGCGGACAGGTGCCGGGCGGTCCGACGGATCGTGGCTTTGACGATTTCTTTGGAGTGGATCTGCCCAACCTTCCTCCTTTTACTTTTATCCGCAACAAACAGGTGTCCCCGCTGCCGACGGAACGGTATGTGAATGATCTGAGCGTGCAGGATTTCATGCCGCAGGGATTTGAGGGGTGTCCGGTAGCCCCGGGCTGGAAGCTGGATCAGATTCTGCCCGAGATAACTCGCGAGGCCGTGATTCGTGTGCATGAATTGGCCAGGCAGGACAAGCCGTTCTTTCTTTATTTCTCGCAGACATCTCCCCATGAGCCGGTGTCTCCTTCAGCGGATTTTCGAGGACGCAGTGGGATCAACCCGGTGGCCGATTTCGTGATGGAGACGGACTGGTCCGCTGGTCAGGTGTTGCAGGCGATCGAGGATGCGGGGATTGCGGATGACACAATAGTGATCTTCACGGCGGATAATGGCCACAGCCACTACACGGGCTGGCAAGGGTTGATTGCGGCCGGGCATCGGCCGTCCGGGGAGTTCCGTGGCCACAAGGGAGACATCTGGGAGGGCGGGCACCGCGTTCCGCTTGTGTTGCGGTGGCCGGGCCATGTGGCAGCCGGCAGTCGTTCTGAGCATCTGGTTTCGCTCACCGATGTCTTTGCAACGTGCGTGGAAGTCACAGGAGGAGAACTGACACCACAGGGTGCAGAGGACAGCATCAGTTTTCTGCCGGCGGCGCTGGGGGCCAGAGATCTTCCGCAACGTCTGCCGCTGGTCAGTCATTCCAACCATGGGGAGTTCGCCTGCCGTGAAGGGAACTGGAAGATAGTGTTTCGCAATCGAGGCGTGCTGGAAAAGAGCCGTGGTCAGTCACGAATTGTGGAGTTGTATGATCTGGGTACAGATGTGGGCGAAACGACCGACGTGGCGGCGACGCATCCGGAGAGGGTGCAGCAGATGTCAGAGCGGTTAGCGGCGATGATCGCAGCTGGTGCGACACGACCGGGGCTGAGTGCCCGCAATGACGGTGTGGTCCGCCACGATGTGACACAACAGCGTCGCTGGATCGAGGCAGCTCCGGAGTGACAGCAGGTGCACCGTCAGGGGAAAGCGTGCGGGTGGAGAGCAAACGCCGCTGGACAGGCAGTTGCAGCGAGCAAACCTGAAGGAGCGGTCTGTTATCAGAGCCTTCCTCCTCGTAGAATTGGCTGATCGCGTGCAGCCGCAATCTGTGTTGTGACGTCTGAAGGTCTGCGGCTGCTGCCGGAATGGTACTGGAAATGAGTACACGTCAATTTCTGCTGATGTTCTGTGTCACTCTTGCAGGCAGCGTTCGCGCTGCGAGCACTGAAGAGGCAAAGCTGGAGTTTTTCGAGACGCGGATTCGCCCGGTTCTGGTGCAGCAGTGTTACGAGTGTCATTCGTCAGCTGCTGGTGAGGTGAAGGGCGGGCTGCGGCTTGATTCGCGGATGGGCTGGATGACGGGTGGCGATTCCGGCCCGGCGATTGTGCCTGGTGCACCAGCGGACAGCCCGGTTTATCAGGCGATCAGTGCCAGTGGGGAAGTCTCCGAGATGCCTCCGAAGTCCCGTCTGTCTGCGGAGATCGTGGACGATTTTCGGCAGTGGATTATGGATGGTGCGGTTGATCCGCGAGAAGCAACGACGGCAAGTCCAGCGATTCGGACGATTGACATTCAGCGAGGTCGGCAGTTCTGGTCATTTCAGCCTCGCAGAGCCGGCGGGGACACAGATTCGATTGACGGTTTCGTGCGGCCAGTCGGGCAGCGAGCGGCCGCAGATCGACTGCTGCGGCGATTGTATCTGGACCTGATCGGGATGCCTCCGACGCTGGAAGAGCGGGCCGATTTTCTGCGGCTGTGTGAACAGCAGTCACCCGAGTCGGCGATTGATATTCTGGTCAGCGATCTGCTCAGCCGGAATCAGTTCGGTGAAAAATGGGCGCGACACTGGCTGGATGTGGCGCGCTACGCCGACTCCAACGGTGGTGACTTCAATCTGACATTCGATGAAGCGTGGCGATATCGCAATTACGTGATTGATGCCTTCAACCAGGACCTGCCTTATGACCGGTTCCTGCAGGAGCAGATTGCCGGGGATCTGTTGCCGTGGCAGGACAAGCAGCAGCGAAACCGGCAGCTGATCGCCACGGGGTTTCTGATGATCGGCCCCAAGATGCTCACCGAACGCGACAAGGAAAAGATGCATCTGGATATCGCTGACGAGCAGCTGGATACGATTGGCCGAGCGGTGATGGGCCTGACACTGGGGTGTGCCCGCTGCCACGACCACAAGTTTGATCCGATTCCAACGGCGGATTACTACGCTCTGGCGGGCATCCTGCACAGTACTCGCACAGCAGACCGGGTGCTGATGGACAATGTGAATGTGACCGGATGGACGAGTACTGAGCTGTTGCTGGATGAGCAGGCGGAGGCGAAGCTGGCACTCCGGGAGTCGCGTATTTCCGAGCTGCGCAGACTGCTTGCGGAAAAGCAGGAAGCTGTGGCAGCGGCGGAGCAATCTGCGGGAATTGTGGTGGATGATGAGCAGGCAGAGCTGTCCGGACCGTGGCGAAAATCGACGTTGCGTTCAAACCGGATCGGTGCTCATTATCTGGCGAGTGATCCGGGGCAGGGTCCGTACCAGGTTGTCTGGAAGACAGAGTTGCCGGCGGCTGGTCGTTATCAGCTGCGAGTGACCTTTGGTGGTGGCGACGGTCTGGCAAAGACAGCCGAGTATGTTGTCCGTCACAGTGACGGCGTGACGAAGGTGATTGTGGATCAGACGCAGAGACCCGCCATCCGCGGGCTCTGGCACCTGCTCGGCGAGTTCGACTTTGTGGACAGTGTGGAAGTAGCGCTGAGCGATCGTGATGCGGGCGGGCATGTGATTGCGGATGCGATTCAGATCATTCCCATCGGGGTTGCAGTTGTGCGGCAGGAGCAGGCAGACGTCGCTTTGCTGGCAGAAATGTCTGCCCTGCAGAAGGAGCTGACAGAACTGGAGCAGGACGTTCCCGGGGCACAGCAGGCCATGGCGGCGATGGACAATCAGAATGAGCGAATGGGAGATCTGAGGATTCGCATTCGGGGAGAGCCCCGGAATCTCGGAGCGGTTGCGGAGCGAGGATTTCTGCAGGTGGCCGGTTACGAGGGACAGGTGGACGCGATCTTTTCTGGTGCGGAATCGGGGCGGCGGCAGCTGGCTGAGTGGTTGACGCACCCGAATCATCCGCTCACTGCGCGAGTGATGGTGAATCGCATCTGGCAGCAGCTGTTTGGGCAGGGGATCGTGGAGAGCAGTGACAATTTCGGGATTCGTGGCACATTGCCGACGCACCCGGAACTGCTCGATTATCTGGCGGAGCGGTTTGTGTCGGAGGGCTGGTCGATCAAGTCGATGATTCGTGAGATAGTGCTTTCGCGGACGTATCAGCAGGAGATTCTTGCGGCAGCGGAAGATGATCCAGGGAATCTGCGGCTACGGGGCCAGAATCGGCGTCCGTTGCCCGCGGAGACAATTCGCGATTCGATGCTGAGAATTGCGGGGGAGCTGGATGAAGGGCGGCGTGATTCGGTGGTGACACAGTTGGGGATGTATGCGATTGCGACATCCGGTTCGCGGCATGCATCGCTGGCTCAGACGGGCGAACTGCGGCAGCGGAGTATTTATCTGCCGATTGTGCGTGGGGCGGTACCGCCAGCGCTGGCGGTGTTTGATTTTCCGAACCCGGATCTGGTGACGGGGCGTCGAGCTGTGACCACGGTCCCGGCGCAGGCGTTGTTCATGATGAACTCGGAGCTTGTTCGCGGGCTGGCGGAATCCCTTGGTGAGAGGCTGGCAATTGGCCAGAGCAGCGATGCGGGCCTTGTGCGTGAACTGTATCAGCGAGTGCTGGTGAGAGATGCGGTGGAAGGTGAGATTCAGGCTGCCGCCGGGTGGCTGGAAGAGATTGTGGCGGAGGGCAGGACGCGGTCTGACGCTGTAGCGATGCTCACGCAGGTGCTCTTCAGTTCAGCGGAGTTTCGGTTCATTGATTGAGATGCCGGTGGAGGTCTGTGGATCAGGCTGCAGTGAGGAAAGGTGAGGCTTTGAGACATTCGTGCCAGAGATTTGAAGTGGCGTCAGGTCGGCGAGGCTGGCTGCAGAGCTCCGCCTGCGGATTCGGGGCGATGGCTTTGCAGGCGTTTGCTGCGCAGATGGCCAGTGCTGTGGAGACCGGCGTGGTGACTCCACATCACACACCACGGGCAAAACGCGTACTGTTTCTGTTCATGCACGGTGGTGTTTCGCAGGTGGATTCGTTTGATCCGAAGCCGGCATTGCGGGAGTGGCATGGGAAGTCGTTGCCAATTCGCGGTCTGGATCGACTGGATATTGAGCTGAAGGACGGAGCGGGCTACGGCAAGGTGCTGGATACGCCCTGGAAGTTCCGTCAGCACGGACAGAGTGGTGCCTGGTTCAGTGAGTTGTGGCCACAGCTGGCGAAGCATGCGGACGACCTGTGCTTTATCAAGTCGATGCATACTCGCGGGACATCGCACGGGCAGGCGGTATCGATGATTCACACGGGTGAAGACAATCTGCTGCGTCCATCGGTAGGGGCGTGGGTGAGTTACGGGCTGGGCACAGAGAACGAGAACCTGCCTGGCTTTGTGAGTGTGACCCCGCCGGCCGGTCACGGGGGGGCTCGAAATTACGGTGCGTCCTTTCTGCCCACGCATCATCAGGCCACGACTCTGGGACATTCGGGCAGCAGAACGGCAGAAGCGACGATTGAGTTCCTGCGGAACGGAGAGCGTCAGGCGGGTGATCAGCGGCGGCAACTGGAGCTGCTGCAGCGGCTCAACGAGGGGCATCTGCAGCAGGTTCAGGATGAACGAGTGGAGGGCGTGATCCGCAGTTTTGAGACAGCTGCGCGGATGCAGGGTGTGGCACCGCAGCTGATCGATATCAGTGGGGAGACAGCGGCAACTCGCGAGCTTTACGGGCTGGATCGCAAGGAGACTGCGGACTTTGGCCACCGTTGTCTGCTCGCGCGACGATTCTGTGAGGCGGGTGTGCGGTATGTGCAGGTGAGTACGCCTTATGTGTGGGATCAGCATGGTGGGCTGCAGAAGGGGCACACGAAGAATGCGCTGGCCACCGACCAGCCGATTTCGGGATTGCTGACGGACCTGAAGCAGCGGGGCATGCTGGAAGATACGCTGGTGGTGTGGGGGACGGAATTTGGTCGTACCCCGGTGGCAGAAGGAAAGGACGGACGCGATCACAATCCTGCGGGCTTCACCATGTGGCTCAGCGGAGCGGGCGTTCAGGGCGGCTACAGTCATGGCTCAACGGATGAGTTCGGCTATTTTGCGCAGGAGAACAAGGTGCACATGCATGATCTGCATGCGACGATTCTGCACCTGCTGGGGATTGACCATGAGCGGTTGACGTACCGTTATGCCGGGCGCGACTTTCGGTTGACAGATGTCTACGGGAGTGTGGTGCAGGAAGTGTTGGCGTGAAGGGTGAAGGGTGAAGGGTGAAGGGGCGGACGGGCGGATGCCCACTGCAGTGGTGCGGGCTGGAGCGGAGACGTTGGCTGCAGCTGACCGGCGGAAAATCTCA
>JALRDR010000256.1 GCA_023262145.1 Planctomycetaceae bacterium
CGCCTGATCACTTCGATTCGCGTGCGGGTTCCTGACCCAAAGTCCCCCTCGGTAACTCCACGACAGCGTCGCGATGCAGTATCCTTCCCGATGAATTCACTGCTCCTGTCCCTCTGTCCCGCTCCTCGATTCGGTGACAGCAGGCCACACCTGTCACCTCCGGTCGCGGAGGATTATCTCGTGAGGAACTTGATATGAAGACTGTCCGGATGTTTTCTGCTGCACTTTGTGCTGCTCTGATGTTGTGTTCAGCGGCCACCGCACAGGAATGGAAGAGCGGGGTCGATTGGCAGGAACCTCCCCTGGTGACTCCCGGAGCAGAACCCGGCAGCGCACCGTCTGACGCTGTGATCCTGTTCGACGGCAGTAATCTTGATGCCTGGGAAAACGGCGAAAACTGGCTGGTCGAGGATGGCGTTGCCGTTCCTCAGAAGTCCGCCATCGTGAGTCGTCAGCATTTCGGTGACATGCAGCTGCATCTGGAGTGGTCAGCACCGACAGAGATTCGTGGTTCCGGCCAGGGACGGGGTAACAGTGGCTGCTACCTGATGAATCTGTATGAAATTCAGATTCTCGACTCCTTCGAAAATCAGACTTACTTTGATGGTCAGGCTGGCTCCGTTTACAAGCAAACCCCGCCGATGGCGAACGCCATGAGGAAGCCAGGAGAGTGGAACAGCTACGATATCATTTTCAATGCGCCCGTATTCCGTTCCAACGGCGACGTGCAAAAGCCTGGGTTTGTCACACTGATCCAGAACGGAGTAGTGATGCTCAATCACTTCGAACTGCTTGGCCCCACAAGCTTCGTGGAAGCACCTCACTACAAACCACACGCGGAAAAGGGACCGATTTCGCTGCAGTTCCATGGTGACCCGGTGAGATTTCGGAATATCTGGGTCCGCGAACTGAAAGCACCACAGGGCGTTCGTGTTTCCGCCCCGTTCAACATTCAGCTGAAAAAGCCACAGGCGGCACAGCCGGAAGCCGATGAAGCGGCCGAGAAAAAAGATGACTCGACAGCCGCTGTGTCCGAGGCGAAGAACTGACCGGCACCTTCAGGACACAACGCCGCCGCACCGGCGTTATGGCTGGAGCATCACGACTGAGCATTCGGGCTGGCCCTGCAACAGGGCAGGGCGGCCTGCTCAGGTGGTTTCCATGTCCTGATACAGTACGTTCATCACTTTGCCCTGGTTCAGGTGTACTGGACGATTCAGGCGATCGCGTACAACAGAATGCGGATCGATCCCGAGGGCCGCATAGATAGTGGCCCCCAGATCATCGGGGGAATATGCCTGCGTCGTGGGATAAGCAGCGATTTCATCGGTGCTGCCGATGATCCTTCCGGGCAATGTGCCACCACCGGCGAACAGTGCAGAAAAACACGGTCCCCAGTGATCACGCCCCGCATTCCCGTTGATTTTGGGTGTACGGCCGAATTCACCAGTCAGCACAACCAGAGTGTCCTCAAGTAGCCCTCGTTGATCCAGATCCGCCAGCAGAGCGGAAACCCCCTGGTCGAGTGGCGGCAGCAGGCGATCTTTCAGTGTATTGAAGATCGCGCCGTGGTTATCCCAGTTCTGAACGGGCCCCATGTTGGCCTGAACAATCGGGACCCCGGCTTCGACAAGTCGCCTTGCCAGCAGCAGTGACTGACCGAACTGATGCATCCCATACCGTTGGCGAACATCCTGCGGTTCTTCATCAACACGAAAAGCACGCGAGAGCTTGCCGGAATTCAGCATCGAAAATGCCAGTTCCTGATCGCCGGTCATTCGTGCTGCTGCAATGTCCTGCGACAGATCGGACTGTCGATCAAGTGTGTTGAGCAATGTTCTGCGTCCGGCCAGTCGTTGCTGGTCGAGACCGCCTGAAAGCGTCAGCGAATCAACTCGAAATTCCGGATTCTCCGGTCGCCCCACGATCTGCCACGGGTCGTATTTGGGGCCCAGAAACCCCGCATGCTGTCCGGGCCAGGTCAGCGGTGACGACATCAGAAACGTTGGCAGATTGACTCCACTGGGAATTCCGTCAGCTCGCGGTCGCAGGAATTCGCAGCCGGCTGAGTAGCAGGGCCAGTCGTCCCGCGACGCAACCTTGTCAAAAAAACCGCCAGGCTGAAGATGGCCGGTGAGCACGTGATGTGTCGACATCAGGTGGTTATTGTCGGTATGGGAGAAAGTTCTGAGCAGCGAATAGTGGTGAGCCATCGTCGCCAGTCTGGGCAGATGCTCACAGATCTGCATGCCGGCAACAGATGTGCTGACTGGCTGAAAATCACCACGGACTTCGCGGGCTGCATCGGGCTTCATATCGAACGTATCAATATGGCTGATCGCACCTGTGCAGAACACCATGATCATGGATTTTGCCTGCGGGATGTCGGCACGAAACCCCGTGCTGGCCCCTTGCAGCTGATTCCGCAGGAGCGGCAGTGAGACGCCGCCAATCTGCAGAAGCTGTCGGCGGGACAGATCGGACAAATGGTGCATGCGAGGAACTTTCGCCATCAGAAAAGCCCTTTCGAAGGACTCAGCAGCAGTGGAGTCTGCTTTTTCGCAGCCTCCCCGAACCACCGATGGTATCGGAATTATCAGTGGGGTGAAGACAGAATCGGCAAATGACGCTGCAGACGGCACCGGCAAATCTCAATTGCGGATCGCACCACCCCGAAAAAACTGACAATCGGGCGGCGGTTTGCTCCTTTTTTTTCAGGGGGTATGCAACTTGCGGCTACTATTTACTCAGGGTGTTTGCACCGCCAGTCTGGCAGTGTAGACAGGCCTGCAGCGATGCGGCAGGTATCCTTGCAGGGCCTGCGTCCATCCAGGATCAGCAGGTCCACTTTGTGCACATGCCGTCGCAGTCCTGTTCAGCAAACTGGAACGTCAGGAGAAACCTCAATGTTCGGATTTTACCTTGATCCATTGTACATCGTACTCGTGTTATTGCCGGGAATCGTGCTTTCCGGTGTTGCAAGCATGATGTTGAAATCAGCGTTCAGCCGCTATTCAAGGATCGCCACTCGCCGAGGATTGACAGGTGCCCATGCTGCCGAACGACTCCTGCAGCAGGCCGGCATTACCGACGTTCGCGTCGTGCGGTCTCAGGGATTTCTCAGCGATCACTACAACCCGATGACCAGGACCCTGGCACTCTCTGATGAGGTCTACGGCAGCAACTCCATTTCTGCTGTGGGCGTTGCCTGTCATGAAGCCGGACACGCACTCCAGCATGCAGATGCGTATGGTTTCCTGACCCTGCGATCAGCACTTGTCCCGACGGTGAACTTCGGTTCCGGAACCTCCACCATTCTGCTCACGCTGGGTTTCGTGTTTCATTCACAGCAGATGCTCGCGTTTGGATGCGCCTTGTTTGCTCTGGTTGTGTTGTTTCAGCTGATCACTCTTCCTGTCGAGTTCGACGCCAGTGCTCGCGCAAAACGCCTGTGCGTCGAGGCAGGAATCTGCGACGAACAGGAACGCATCGGCGTCAGCAAAGTTCTGAACGCAGCAGCCCTCACTTATGTTGCAGCATTTGTCAGCAGTCTGCTGACACTGCTGTACTATCTGTACCGTGCCGGTCTCCTGGGCGGCCAGAGTGACGACTGATCGACCGGCTGAAGACTACTCGCGAACACTTCCCGGAGCAGCCTCAAGCTGCTCCTTTTTTTTGACCCGGGATTCCGGCGAGTGTCCTGATGAACTTCAGTCAGCGGGACAAATCTGTTGTCCAGTCTGGCAGGGCAGTGCCCGGCTGTCCGGATCACTCCACCGCGGAATGCTCGAACAAACCGGCCAGCTCAACATGCTCCGGCACCTTCAGGCATGCGCGTACCGGCGCAGCCTGCAGCCTGATCATCACTTTGAGCAGCCCCATTCATGTCCACGTTTTCAACCACCCGACGTCATCGCAATGAAACAGAAGCCCTGCGGTGGCCGCTGCTGGCGCGTCCCGTTCCCTGGCTGGTGCTGATGTTCAGCGGGGCAGGGTGGTCACTCGCCGTCGTACCGACGGAAAGTGCGACATTTTCAGAATCTGCCGCAGCAGCGGGAGTTTGTGGTCCAGCGTGGCTTTGAGGGGATTCCGCCAGCCCGCTACACTTGCGGTAATGGCACCTGATCCTTTCGCCGAGAATCGGGATTGGTGCAGGTCTCTCAGTTTCTGCGTTGCTTCACTGGCAGTGCAGCACTGCAGTAATCTGCGGCAGTTGCCACCGCCGTATCTGCATGGATTCAGGCAGTGCACATTCGCTTGCTGCCACCGACAAGGACAATACGCATGACAACCCGTCGCTGGTGCCTGACCCTGGTGACATTTCTGGTAACTGCTGCAGTTACCGCAGTGCAGGCGGATGAACTGCCGGCAGCCCCGCCTGAGCTCGCAGAATTCATCGCTGCCCCGGACGATTCCAGTGCCTGGCAACTGATTGATTCGCCAACCTTCAATGGACGTCTGGTTCATCGAATCGAGCTGACATCGCAGACATGGCACGAGATTGTCTGGAAGCATGCGTTGCTGCTCTGTGAACCTGCGGAGCTCAGCAGACCGGATTCGATGCTGCTGTTCATCACCGGCGGCAGAATCGGTCAGATACCCGGAGAACGCGAGGCGGCATTTGGTCAGGCTCTGGCAGATGCCTGCGGTGCACGTGTTGCCATGTTGCACCAGGTACCGAATCAGCCACTGCTTGGGGACCGCTTTGAGGATGATCTGATTACGGATACCTGGTTGCGTTATCTGGAGAGCGGCGATGCAACCTGGCCGTTGCTGTTCCCCATGGTCAAAAGTGCTGTCCGAGCGATGGACGCACTGCAGGATTTCAGCCTCCGGCAGCTGAAGACACCGGTGCGTTCCTTTGTTGTAAGCGGCGCATCGAAGCGAGGCTGGACGTCATGGCTTGCAGCTGCAGCGGATCCACGAATCATCGGGATTGCTCCAATGGTCATTGATGTGCTGAATTTTCCCGAACAGATGCAGCATCAGAAAGCCACCTGGGGGTTCTACAGCGAGCAGATTACTGACTACACCAGCAAGGGTCTCGTGCGTGAAGACGGTATTCCCCGCGAAGGGCGTGAAGCACATCTCTGGAAGATGATGGATCCCTTCAGCTATCGCCGGCAGCTGGCGCTGCCAAAACTGCTGGTGGTCGGCGCCAACGACCGTTACTGGACTGTGGATGCGATGAATCTCTACTGGGACGACCTCCCGGGTGGCAAGCACATTCATCGAGTGCCGAACGCCGGGCACAGTCTTGAGGGCGGTCGCGATGGTGCGATTCGTGCGGTGGGTGCATTCTTTCGACAGTTGACGTCAGGCCAGCCACTACCTCCGATGTCGTGGAAATGGCAGATCAGAAATCAGACGCTGGAAATGAGTATTGACTCTGAAGAGCAGGGCGTCAGCGCTCAGCTCTGGACAGCAACATCGGCCACCGCTGATTTTCGTGAATCAGAATGGACCGCGTCCGACATGCAGCGCGGCCAGGATGGCTCATGGAAAATCTCGTTGCCGGTCACTGCAGATCGGAAAACAGCATTCTTTGGCACAGTGGAATTTGACTTCGAAGGATTGAAATACTCGCTGGCCACACTGGCCCACTGGAAGTAAGCGCTGCAGCCCCGGACCTGTTCTACCTTCAGCCTGATCGGAAACCACAGGTGCATTCATACAACAGTCAGTCGCTTCCCGCAGTCATTGCAGCAACGGCCATCGCGGTACTTTTGCTGCAT
>JALRDR010000296.1 GCA_023262145.1 Planctomycetaceae bacterium
AAGCAGAACTACTGGTTTGATCCCGGTACCAGTAGTGCCCAGGTACTCGATGACGACGAACTGTTCCGAAATCTCCCGACCAGTTTTCTGATCTTCCGGATCTACACCACGCAACCTCAGTTCGATCGGGAACTCAACACAGCCCTGCAGAAAGTTGCCGGGGGCAGCGGGGGTGACACCCGCACCAACATGTAACTGACCTGCTTATGAAACCGCGCCAGCGACATATCTCAGCCAGCCTCCCGGCTCTCGCAGCCGGGACTCTGGCACTGCTGCTCTCAGCCGTGATGATCAACCACGGACTGACCGATTCAATTCTGCCCGCCGGAGCAGGACTGACAGTGGATGAATCGTTCAATATTGATCAGGGCATCTATCTCTCTCGCGCTCTGGAACAGCATGGACCGCTGATTCTTTCTCCGCAGACAGGGATCGCTGTCTTCAGGAATTATCTTCCGGACCATCCCCCCCTCGTCCGACTTGAGATCGGCATGGCCCACGACTTCCTGGGATGGCTCATCCCCGGTTCGGAAAACGTTGCCTACAACGTTCCTGCCGCCAGACTCGGGGCATGCCTCGCTTTTGCAATGATGACGGCACTGCTGTGTCGATTCACAATTCGGCACTATGGACTGACAACCGGAATCTTTACGGCTCTGCTGGTGATCGGATCTCCCCGCCTGATTGGCCATGCCCGCCTCGCTGCCCTCGAATCCGGAACAAACCTCGCGTGGGTTATGGCACTGCTTCCATTGCTCGCCTGGTGGACCGCCGATGCCCCGCCAACTCGCTGGCGAGCGGTCGTCAGCGGTTGCTGCTGGGGCCTGCTGCTGCTCTCAAAAATCCAGGCCGTTCTGCTGGCACCGGCAGTACTCATCTGGGGGCTTTCGCGGTTTCGTATCAAGTCAATCATGCCGCTGACTTTGTGGGGACTGTCCGGGATCGTTGTTCTGTTTGCCTGCTGGCCCTGGCTGTGGGACGACCCGCTGGCAAACTTTCTGCAGTATCTGGGACGAACCACCGACAGACAGACACTGTACTGCTGGTACCTCGGGGAACGATTTGCGGACAAGGATATTCCCTGGCATTTCCCGACAGTCATGCTGGCCAGCAGCCTTTCCGCATGGACCGTTGCAGGTCTGCTGCTGCGTTTCCGTTGCGGCAGACCAGATCGCTGCGAACAACTGCTGCTACTGACCAGCGGCATTCCGGTTCTGGTTTTTTCCCTGCCCGGTGTTCCCGTGTACGATGGCATTCGCCTGTTTCTGGTGGCACTGCCGGGACTCTGTGTGGTCGCCGCCCGAGGCTATGCCGGTTTGTTTCTCTGCAGATCAAAGTCCAGCGGCTCTGCAAGTCAACGGGGACCCGTGCTTGTCACACAACTGTTGCTGCTCCTGCTGCCGTTGCCATGGACTTTGCAACCCTTTGCCATCAATCAGTATGGACCACTTTGTGGAGGCAATCGAGGAGCCGCGAAACTTGGTTTCGAAGCAGGATTCTGGGCTGACGCCCTGAATGGTGACTTCTGGATCCGGATCCCTGAAAATACGACCCTCTATGTCGCACCAGTCAGCCACGAATTTCAGCTGCCGGCATTGCAACAACTGGTCCCCATTCTGCAGCAGCGAAATATTGACCTGCAGCCGTGGCACTACGATTCTGCCACAGAGCCCGGGCCGCTGCTCCTGATTCACCGTCTGGCAGACCTGCGGCCGGAACTTCAGCGGATTTCTCCCGAGGAAACTCAGCTGGCCAGGGCAGAATCTGCCGGAATGGTGCTGGCCCGGGCCATCGAACAGCTGCGAAGCGAAGACTGAACCTGCACGTCTGTCGCAGAAATTTCTGCGTTTATGACATCGAATAAATGGCTTTTTTTGCCTTGAAAGTCCCCAAACAGAGAAAAACCCTCCTGAAATCTGCTTTCGTACAAAATAACGGAACACCTAACGCAACATTCATGTGTTAATAGCAGATGATTCCATCCGGAATATTCGCGACCCAACAGCCAGAACGCGTGGGGCTCCGGAAATAGAACCTTCCCATCCTGCAGTGACCCACCTCCGACTGACAACAAGCCTGAAATTGTCGGCCGCCCAGGCAGTACTATGTCCACAGCAAAAAAAACCAGCCTGACGCGACGTCAGCGTGAAATCTATGAATTCCTCAAGGACAAGATCCTGAACCGTGGATATGGTCCCACTGTTCGAGAGATCGGTCAGCATTTTGGAATTCGATCTCCCAACGGCGTGATGTGCCATTTGCGAGCACTTGAGCGCAAAGGACTCATCTCACGCCAGCAGAACATGTCACGGGCGATCCAGCTGGCCGAATCACTCAACAGCCGGCTTTCAGTGCCGGTGATTGGTACAGCCGTGCCGGGGGGACCGTTTCAACCCTGCACATCAGAGGAAGAGGCTGTCAATTTCGAAGCGACAATGGGCAGCGGCGAAGGAATGTGCATTCGAGTCGAATCCAATTCCTATGCATCACTGAATATACTGTCTGGTGACACGCTGATCCTGAATCAGAATCTGCCACTGGCCTCAGGATGTCACGTGGCTGCTCTGGATGAACGCCACAGTCTTGTGGTCTGCACTGTCAGCGAGTTGACAGGACAACTGACACCACTGTTGCCGGGATCGTGGACTCCGTCCACACGTCAGACCCTCGGTGTCATCACAGGGCTGATTCGGCGGTTTCGCCTGCCGCCGGCACCCGTCGAAACTCCTCAGACGGCGGCGGATTCAGAACCCGATCCAGAATTCACAACACGGGGTGTGCAGTTCTGACAGCATGATTCCAGACTGCTTCGGCAGGGCGTTGTTCAGGCTGGGTCCACCTCATTGCCAGCGGCCACGGTCAACAGTTGCAGAAATTCGTGAACCGTGCGATTCAGTCGCATTTCAACCTGCTCAAAGTCCCAGCTGTGGCTGCTCTGGCTGTGTTTGCAGTTTCGTGCGACTGAATCAGTGGTAAGAATTTGCCAATGTTCGCCAGCAGCATCAACAGCGGGAAACAGCAGCGAGCAGATTGGAGATCCGGCCACCATCGTCTGCCCCGGCTGAGGCCGATCAGCTATCCGCACCGCCTCTGTCAGCACTGCGGCGTCAGGACAGGCTCCCGTCGCCGGCAAATCGGAACGACTGCGGAGCACAAGCTGTGCTGAGGGTACAGTTGCGGGAAGCCGCGGGATGGGGCTACACAGGGCGGACGCAGTCTGCCGTCCTGCCACCGTATGATTCCCACTCAGCACATCTCGAATTAACTGACCGGGCGTCTGCAGTTCGTGAAGCCAGAAGGAGGCCGGGACACGCGGATTGACTTCAAGAAGCACCGGTCCCTGTTCGGTGAGCATCAGATCCATCCCCCAGACTCCGACAGCTCCGCTCTGTTCCGCCAGCAGAATTGCGGTTTGCAGCAACTGCCGGTGCAGCCACTGCGGCAATGCAAATGGTCCCACGACACCACACCATTCGTAATCCTGGGCACACAGTTCTGACCAGCCGCTGAGCTGCAGTGCAGCCCCGCTGAGCTGCTGGCCATGATTCCCCGGACGCACCATCACTGAGAATGGGAGCCCTGCGATTCGCTGCTGAAAACAGGCGGGATTCCTGAGCCGTGCAGAGTGGAGCACTCTCGACTGATCCAGACTGCGAATGCCGATTCCACCGGCAGAATTCAGCGGCTTCAGCAGCCAGCCGTCCGGGATGACGGGACACTGCGCGACCGTTTTTGCAAGTTGCACGGCAGTCCCGTTGAGCATCTCCTGCAGCCAGAATGGGTCACGCAGTCGGCGCACCGCAGCAGCAGATGGCCCCAGCAATGGTCGGCCCTGTTCCAGCTGTTCCAGCAGTTCCGGTTCATTTTCCATTCCACCGCAGCAGAGCAGGGGAATGGAGGAATCAAGGTGCTGCAGGATCGGTAACAAATCCGTCAGAGTCGCCGGCTGCGGCAGCAAAGTTCCCCCATGCAGCCGTACCACATCACACAGATCCACATCGTGAAACAGATCGGTGCACCAGAACTTCACTCCCGCTGCCGCCGCTGATTCTGCAGCGGCCCTGACACTGGCACCGCACAGGATCATCCTGGGAATTGCCCCCTGTAAATCCGCATGTTCTGATGATCTTTCAGTCATCGATGGCCTGTCGGTTGAAGAAACTTCCAGGAATCGCAATCCTGTGTGCACATTGGAAGCAGCAAGCAGGCGACCTTGTCCACATCACAGGCACCTTATTGTGAGATCGGTTCCGACCGACTTCGCAGACAACTGAAAAGTGTGGCCGGGATTCTAATAGGGAAATCCCGGGCTGGCCACGCCCCACTTCAGACGGGCTGGTTTTAACTCTGTCAACTCCGTGGTCGCTGACGCCTGAACTGACACTTTTTTTCTAAGGATAAAACCATGTCGATGTATGTTGGGGAAGCTCTGGTTGGTGAAGGCAATGAAGTTGCTCACATTGACCTCCTGATTGGTGACAAGTCTGGCCCTGTCGGAGCTGCATTTGCCAATGCACTGGCAGATCAGAAAGCCGGACACAGCAATCTGCTGGCAGTGCTCACACCAAACGTTGCCGTCAAACCCGCCACTGTGATGATCACCAAGGTCACCATCAAAGGTGCTCGCCAGGCAGTCCAGATGTTCGGGCCTGCTCAGAAGGCCGTGGCTGACGCTGTGACCGACTGCGTGAAGTCGGGAGCAATCCCAAAGGACCAGTGTGAGAATCTGGTCATCGTCTGTGGTGTTTTCATCCACTGGGATGCCGCTGACGACACCAAGATCTATCAATACAACTACGAAGCAACCAAGCTTTCAATCGAACGAGCAATGAAGAATGAGCCCAGCGCAGACTCTGTGCTTGCACAGCGTGACACGGCTGCTCACCCATTCTATCAGGGCTGAATCAGTCTCAGCTGACCATGCGGTGGCCTGAAATTTCCGGACGCCGCGCACGACAAAACGACAGGGCCACGCAGTATCTGCGTGGCCCTGTCCTGTGCTGCAGCCGGTTTTTCGCACCCCCTGCTCAGCAACTCACCGTGCCAGCCTGCATCAGTTCGTCTCGCAGCCGCATCCGCGCACTGTGCAGGCGTCTCTTGACGGTGCCCTCCGGCGCCCCGCTACGGAGACTGATTTCGCGGACAGAGTACCCGTCGAAGTAATACGCCTGCAGCGTCTGCTGATCCAGCACGCTCAGTCGGGCAATCATTCCCACCAGCTCAGCCTGCTGCTCCGCACGCAGGACCGCCACCAGCGGAGATTCCACCGAGGAATCGGCCAGGTATTCCGAGACATCTTCAGCCGTGTGCAGCGGACGCCCGCGGACAGCACGGTTGATCGCCAGTCGGGCAGCAATCCGGCAGATCCAGCCTCCAAAACGGGATTCTTCCTGCAGCTGATGCAGGCAACGGTAGCCGCGCAGAAAGACCTCCTGTACGACTTCATCCACTTCCGCAGCTCGCCCCAGTCGCCGCGCGACGACGGCACGAACTGCCACTGTAAATCGCAGTATCAGCTCGTCAAATGCCGCCGCATCACCCTGACGAGCGGCTGTGACCAGCACTTCAGTATCTGTCGTTTCCATTGCCCCAACTCCACCTTTTGCCAGCTCCGGACCACCACTCCACCATGGTGAGCAGGCCTGTCAGACTGAATCTCCTTTCCTGCAGATCCCCATTTGCACGCAATCCGTCTCACCGCGTTTCAAAAATTCTGCAGATTGCCGGGAATCCATGATTGAGCATGAGAAATGATTCGTCTGCGAAAACGGTCAGGGAGGGTTGCAGTCCTATCCTTGTTTGCTGTACTACACCCTGCAGCCATTGTTGAAATCTCGGCAATCGGCAGACGATTTCCATGGAAACAGTGCGAATTCGCGGGCGTCCTTCCTGAGCAGGCCTTTTCGGTCCTCATCCGGCAGAAGTCAGCGGGCCCGGACTTTCCCGACAGCGTCTTCGCACACGGAATGCAAACCCCCGAAGGATTCAGGCGTCAGACATGCAGAGAGTATTTATTTCCGGAATCGGGGTCGTCAGCTGCCTGGGCAACGATCGCAGAACCTTCTGGAAGAACATCAATTCCGCCAAATGCGGTATCGATACGCTGAAGGTTCACGACATCACCGATATGGAGGTCACCATCGGTGGTGAGATCGTGGAGCTGGACCTGGCCAACGTGAATCTGAACGATCGCGTTTCTGCCAGAAAGATGGACCGCGCATCACAATTCGCGGTCCATGCAGCGAAAGAGGCCCTGGTTGACGCTGGACTCCCGCTCGAAGACATCGGCGAAAACGCGGCAGTAATCCTCGGTGCCGGACTGTCCGGACTCGAAACCTACGAGACGCAGCATGAGAAACTGCTCACTCGTGGACCGTCCCGAGTCAGCCCGTTCACGATCCCGATGCTGATGCCCAATGCTCCACCGGGAAATGTCAGCCTCGCCTTTGGCGTCCAGGGAACGGCGTACACAACCAGCAGCGCCTGCTCCTCTTCCGGTCATGCCATGATCGATGCGTTTGAGTACCTGCGCCGGGGAGATGCAGACTTTGTCATCACCGGTGGTACAGAAGCATCCCTGACCCGGCTTGGCCTGTCATCCTTCGTGAACATGCGAGCGATGAACAAGTCGATGAATGACCGACCACAGGAATCCATGCGGCCATTTGATGCCGATCGCGGTGGTTTCATCATGTCCGAAGGGGCTTCAATGCTGATCTTCGAGACTGAAGAACACCTTCGCAAACGCGGTGGTCGAGCCTGGGCAGAAGTCCTCTCCGGCAGATCCACCAGTGATTCATTCCACCTGACACAGCCGGATCCGGACGGCAAAAAAGCCATCCGAGCAATTCAGCTGGCGCTCGATAAGGCCGGACTCGATCCGCAGAAGATCGCTTCTGAAACCTACGTCAGCGCTCATGGCACAAGCACACAATACAACGATGCCATGGAAACTGTGGCACTCCGCAGCGTCTTCGGAAGCGATGCGGATCAACTGCATATCAGCTCCATCAAAAGCATGCTTGGCCATATGATCGGTGCTGCCTGTGCGATTGAAATGTCCGCCTGTGCCCTCGCGCTGACCTCAGGTACGCTGCCCCCCACGATTAACTACACCACACCGGATCCCGGCTGCGATCTGAATTACATCCCGAATGCAGCCATCCAGCGGGAATGCCGATACGCCATCAACAACAGTTTTGGATTTGGTGGTCATAACGTGTCTCTGGTCATCGGGCGGGTGGATGAGCAGGAATTGCAGCGAACAGACGTCTGATCCTTCGTTGACACCTGCCGATCAACGTCTTGAATAAGACGTCAGTCCGTTGCCCCGGAACACCTGCTGGCAGCACCCGCTCTGGCACCGGCACTGTCCCGTTCCCAATTCGTTACTGCAGTCCCGTACCGGTGGAGTTTGAGATGTCCAGTCAATCAATTGCCGTGACCGGCGCTTCCGGCCTCGTGGGCACTCGTCTTTCCCGTCTGCTCACCGCTGCCGGACACACCGTCAGCCCGGTCAGCCGGAAATCCGGAGAGGGAAACTCCATTCCATGGGATCCCGATCGCGGCATCCTTAACCCGTCTCGACTGAATTCCGTTGATACCGTGATTCATCTGGCCGGTGAGAACATTGCCGGTAAACGCTGGAACAACAGTGTCCGACGCACAATTCGAGACAGTCGTGTTCTGGGAACTCGCAATCTCGTGAATTCACTCAAAGGTCTCAGCACCCCCCCGCAGACACTCGTCTGCGCCTCCGCAATCGGTATCTACGGAGATCGCGGGACGGAAGTGCTTGACGAGCAGTCGTCGCCTGGCACTGGATTTCTGGCGGAAGTCTGTCAGGAGTGGGAACAGGAAGCTCAGGCAGCCGCTGAACTGGGGATCCGCGTGGTCAACGTCCGCATTGGTGTCGTGCTGACCTCCGCCGGCGGAGCCCTCGCGAAAATGCTGCCGCCATTCCGCTTTGGCCTCGGCGGCATCGTGGGAAATGGCCGACAGTACTGGAGCTGGATCGGGCTGCAGGATGTCGTTCGAGCAATCCAGTTCTGTGCCGAAAACTCCGAAATCAATGGCCCCGTGAATGCTGTAAGTCCTTACACAGCGACGAACTACGACTTCACGAAGATTCTGGGCTCTGTTCTGCGTCGGCCAACTCTGTTTCCGTTGCCCGCATTCATGGCCCGTATCGTCCTTGGCGAAATGGCTGACGAACTGCTGCTCTCCAGTGCACGTGTCACGCCTGGCAAACTGCGGGAACATGGGTTTCAGTTTGAACAGGCAGAGCTGGCGACCTGCCTGAAAGCTGAGCTGACCGGTGGTTGAACACCGACCGTGCGTCAGTTGCGCGTGCTCGCCCATTCCTGATTTGTGTGTCTGAGAAAGGAATGCTCGGAAAGCGGTTATTCCGAGCAGGAACTCCCGGTTTCACACGTGCGGAGAACCCTGCAGCCGTCCAGTGCCCATCACAGCGGCCATTACTGTACTCGCACGCAACCAGAGAGAAACAGCAGTGTCATCACAAAGCATGACCCCGGCTGAAGAGATTCTTGCAGCCACCAGAAGCCAGCGCGAGCAACTTCTGCAGCACCCGATTTACCGGCTGGTGGCAAGTCCGCATGCCCTGCGACTGTTTATGCGTGATCATGCCTTTGCCGTACTGGATTTCATGTGGCTGCTCAAACGCCTGCAGCTGGAGTTCACCGGGGCCCGTCAGCCCTGGACGCCTCCATCCAGCCCGCAACTGACCCGTTTCATCAACGAAATTGTCCTCGCTGAAGAGTCTGACGAAGACGGCCGCGATGGGTACTGCAGCCACTTCGAACTTTACCTGCGGGCAATGCAGGAATGTGCCGCGCCGATCGGTCCAGTGAATGCCATGACGGAAAGCCTGACAAAAGGTAATTCGGTCGCACAGTCACTTGCCCTGTCAGGCATCGGTCAGCATGTGGTCGACTTTGTGCAGTTCAATGCCGCTCTGGCCAGCAGCGGATCTGTGACACAGGTTGTCGCCAGCTTCTGCTTCGGCCGCGAAGATATCATCCCGGAGATGTTTCAAAGGCTGCTGGACCAGTTCGCAGCGCAGGGCCTGCAGGTCCCGGCTCTGGAGTTCTACATTCGCCGACACATCGAACTTGATGAGGGGCACCACGGGCCGCTTACAAGACAGATGATCAACAGCGTCTGTAACACTGCCGAGCTTGTTGCTGAAGCGATCGAAGCTGCTCAGACTGCGATCACACTGCGAATTCGCCTGTGGGACGGGGTTGTGCAGCAGTTGCTGCCGCAGCCACTCTGTGTCTGAACCACTTCCGGCAACCGGCTGTCAGCACTACAGATTGATTACCGCTTTGATGG
>JALRDR010000316.1 GCA_023262145.1 Planctomycetaceae bacterium
GAACATGAAAAAACGGCTGTCCGGCAGCACGCTGCCGGTAACTGGCGTTCCGGGAGGATTCGTTCCAGACCCCCTCTTTTTCAGCCTTGACGAAGTTGTAATCCTCCTTGTTGTTGTTCGTCGTGTAATACCCAGCCTGACGCAGGTACCACGGAAACATTCGCGTTCCCGCAGGCATCTGCACGGATTGCTCGGCACGGTGATACTGCACTCCCAGACGCGGCGCATAACAGCCGGAAATAATCGTACTGCGAGCTACCGAACACACTGGGGCGCAACTGAACGCATTGCGGAACATCAACCCGTTCTCGGCCAGCCGCTCAATCGCCGGCAACGCTGCCCCCTGAGCAGCCCCGTAAAGCCGGTACCAGGAAACACCCGTATCCTCCGTGACCAGCCAGACCACGTTGGGCCGCTCCGCGGCAATCACCGGCCCCTGCAGCACGGCGACAAGAGCCAGAAACACAATCGCAAGTGCAACCGGAATTCGTAATGAAGATCCGTTCATCTGTTCGCCTCAATCAGGTTTATTCAGGGACAGACGAAATCTGTTCCCGAGCAGCTCCCCATTCCGTGCAGGAGCACAGCCAGTCAATTCCCGCCTTCCCCGGACTGCGCCAATGGACTGCGCAGGCTTTTTTCACGGACTGCGCAGGTGGCAAGTTCATCCTGACTGCAGGACTGACCGGGAATTCTCATGTATCCTAATCAGCCTCGGCTGATCTGTCGCCCGTGCCCTCACCCGGCCGGCATGCGGCAAGTTCAAATGCCTGCCGCAAATGACTTTCTCCATCCCCATGTTTTTCGAGCATCTGTCCAGCAGGACCCGTTTCTGACAACCGCCCTGCAAACTTCCCTGCTCTTCCATCCCCGCGTCCCTGCGCCTGTCAAGCACCGGGCGGAACCGCGTATGAAGCCCGGTCACCTGTCTACCCTTTTGTTCAGTCCCTGCAACCCGATCAACGGAGTTCTCTGAACACGCGTCCCCACCTTCCGCCAGACTCGAATGTTGTCTCGAAGTAAATATCCGAATTTCTTTTCTGCGACGGAATTTTTGTCGAATCCAAGGCCGCGAATCGGTGTTTTCCAAGCCGTGTGCGCCACTGCATTTCTGAAAGCCTGCCTCGGACCGATCGGTCAGCTTTCTTTAGAAATCATCAATGATCACCCCTTCACAACCGGACTCCCTGCGGCCATACCTTGGCTCTGGTCCTGTTTCCAGCCACTCCGCAATTCGCCAGTTCAATGACTTTGAACAGTTCGGAGAACTCTTCCCTGGTTTGCAATGCTCGATTATGCAGACCTCTGGCGGCGCCTTTAGTGGCTCAGTGCGTTCGGCCTCACAGGAGGAAATCACAGTCTTTGAGGCCCACACCAACCAGTCACTGTTTGTGAGCTTGCAGGGACGCAACCGATTCCTGATCGTACCGGTTACCGCAGAGAACTCGAATTCCATCTGGGGCGGATTCCGGCTGCAGCCCGGTACGTTGCTGGTCGTCAATCTGCATTCACCGGCACACGTGCTCATCGCCAGAGATTCTCGCCTGACCGGTCTGATGCTGCCGAGGCACATGCTGCAAACTGTGCTGCAGGATTTCATGCGCGACAAGAATCAGATTCGAGGTCTGTTGCGACGTCCGGCTCGAGTGGTCGCATTGCAGCGTTTTAACACTCTGCATCAGAAGATCATAACAGCTCTGGATAGCGGGCTCCGAGGGGCTGTGTTCGTAGATGGCCGCTTACTGCCATCCCAACACGCCGAACTGCTCGAACAGACAATTCGTGCCCTGCAGTATTCAGTTCCGCTACGAACTCGCGGAAATAGCGCCGCATTTCGCCGGTCCAGACTATTCTGCGACACAACCGTTCACCTGGCCGGACTGCTGGAACAACCACTTACGTCCGAACAACTCTGCAGTTCGATGCAGATTCCCAGCAGCATTCTCCGCCGGGCGTTTCTGGCCAGTACCGGAATCGCACCACTGGCATGGTTTCGTTTAATGAGATTGCATGCCGTCCGCAGGACACTCAAGACACTGCGCCAAAGTCGCGATCTGGATCGGACTGTGGCTGCAATCGCCCGCAAATTCGGTTTTCACAGGCTGGGAACATTTGCTCAGGACTACACGCGACTGTTCGGCGAACGACCATCATGGACCCTGGGAGTTCGTGGAAAGGACCGCGATATTGCCCGCAGCCCCCGCCGCATGAAGAAAACTTCCGATCCTCCGTCAGAGCCGATTTCCGGGGTGCGAATGCTGCACGACGCACAGCTGCCCAGCCTGACAGACTTGTCCTTCAGCTGAATCGCCCCCCCCCACTGCAGCAAAATCAGCGGCAGCAAACTCGGCGGCAGCAAACTCGGCGGCAGCATTGCTGTGGATTCCGGGCAGGCCTCCAGCGTATTCACAGCGTCGCTGCTGATCATGGCGTCGCTGCAGCAGACCGCTGCAACTGCTCCAGGTTCACTTCCGGAGCAGTCATGCCACTGCCAGTGATCTCGAATTCACTGCCAACTGTCGCCGACATCGCAAAAAAACCGCAGTTCTGCAGGAAAAACTGCTGCCCCTCAACGCCGCCCCGGAAGTCCAGTCGGTGCCGCCCAGCACCGGTGGCATCCACGGAAAATCGTGCCCCGGTACACTCGTGCCATGCACCGGCAGTGTCACGAACCCGAATGTTTCCATACAGACCACGGCGACCGAGGTAACCGTGGTCAGGCGAAAAACTCTCCAGAAACGAATGAAACCGACGGAGATGTGTTTCAGTGTGCGGCCTGCGAAACTTCGCGATCAGCCGCCACTCCCCCGCCTGCAGATCACCAAACCACGATGTATAGATCGTGCTGCCTTTGCCATCTGGCTGCACCTGCGTCAGAAACCCGTAGCGACGACCGGACTGCCATGGAAATCTGAGAAAACTCTGACCTCCTGATCCCTCATTTCCAAACTCGCCTGTCACCACCTCCGGTCCCCGCGCCAGCAGCTCAATCCGTTGATCTTCCGGAATGTCACGTGGATTGTCCGTCTGAAAAGGGCTCCACACCGAAAACAGTACACGACGTTCGGTTACCGAATTGACCTGCATTCCAAAGTAACCCTCGCCAAATCCGTTGGCCATATAGAACGTTCCGATCGGGTCATCTCCCTCCGGCACCCTGATCTCGGAGTAGGCGTATTCCAGATCCCGATCCGACGGCACGCGATAACTCAGATGCACTGATGGACCGCGACGGCCCCAGTAGAACATCCCGCCCTCGTTGTTGCGAACATAGTCAAGCTGCAGATCAGCAGTCGCTGAACTCACCAGCAGCTCCTGCAGCCTGCCAAATCCGGAATCACCAGTTCCTGCAGTCAGCCCCTGCAGTCTGATTTGCACATATCCCGGATCCGCCACCTGCACCACACCCAGATCGTACGTGGTTGCAGCTGATTCACGCAGCATCAGCGTCTGCTGCAGACCCGCAGCCTGCACGGCAAGCCGAGCCCCGTTTCCTGCAGCAGCCCGCAACTGCAGCCGCAAATCTGCTGCACGATCCACGCGAATGAACACCGAGTACACTTCCGCCGGATCAGTCCAATACACCTCACCCCGACGACTCACGCCGCCACCGCCGGGCCCTGGTTCCGTTCGCCACGTATTTCCCGCCAGCGGTACCTGCCATTCCGCAGCGGAGATTTCCGCCTGCGACAACTGCAGCAGACTCAACAACACTAACCACTGGCCACAGCTGACTCGCATTGGTTTGTTCTTTCCCTGGCGTCAGATCTGAACTTCAGAAAAATTCGACACTTCGGATGCTGTCGTATGCCATCCGTGGATGCGGTATATCAGATCTGCCGATCACGTTGCAGCCTTTATCATCGATCCCGTCACCGATAGCATGCGGTCTCTGATTCGTTCCCGCATTCTTCTGAGCTGTGACCAAAATCATGAAGCACCGATTACTTCCTGCACTGGGCCTGCTGCTGATTCTTGCCAGCGCCGATCTTTCTGTGGCGGATCGCGACCCGATTCGCCTGACCCACGGCCCCATGCTGGGAAACCCCACCGCTCATACGATGGCTGTCTGGGGACGTACATCCGATCCTGGCGAATTTCTGGTGCGATACGGCACTTCGCCGACCGCCCTGACGGATTCCAGTGCCCCTGCCTTCACGCACATCGAAGATGACAACACCGGAGTGGCGCAGCTGACCGACCTGGCTGCGGATACCCGCTACTTCTATCAGATTGAAGTTGGTGGCCGACCGCACGGACTGCCTGGTTCCTTCCACACACTCCCGGATTCGGCCGAAGTCCGCAATGAACAGTACAATCCGGATGGTCTGTTCAATTTTCGCTTCCAGATCGGCTCCTGTGCCAATCAGAATCCCACTCATGGCATCGGTCACCGCACGCCGGTCTACGAAAATCTGAATCAGAGCTGGGCCGAGAAAGTCCACTTTCACATCATGAATGGCGACTGGAGCTACGAGGAGCTGCGGGAGTACCCTGCCGAAGCCTGGCGGCTCGTTCAGGGACAGCAACATCTGCCCGAACTCGTGCAGGCGATGCCCTCCATCGTCGGCTGCTGGGAAAACTATAAGCTGTACCTCAGCCGTGGAGTGGAACTGGCACGCTGGCATCGCAATGTCCCCAGCTACTTCACCTTCGATGACCATGAGCTTGTCAACGACATCTGGGGTTCCTCAGAAGCTGGCAAGCGACATCGCCGTACGGTTTTTCGCGATATCGGCACCACCGCCTGGTACGACTACCTTGGCTGGGCCAACCCCATGACTCACCGCACCCCCGTGCACTACGGGCATGCCCGGCTCAGGGCAGGCAGCGATCTGCTGGTCGACCCGAATACGGACTTCACGCAGCTGCCGCTGCAGGAAATGACCAACCTGCATATCCACTGGGATACTCTCCAGGCCGGCACCAATGACATCCGCTACGACAACGATGATGGCGATCCCAATTCCCGTGTGTATGACATTGTGGAAGTCGTCGATGCGCATACGCTCCGACTGCACACCGCGGCCGTGGCCGACGATGATCGTTCCGCTTACTCCATTGGTCGCCGCAGTTATGGCAGTTTTCGAGTTGCCAACTGCGAGTTCTTTCTGCTGGATACCCGCGGTGATCGCGATATGCACGACGTCGCCAATCGTGAAAAACCGGGCGTTTCCATGATCGGTGCCCCGCAGCGCGAATGGCTGCTCAGCAGCATGCGGGAAAGCGATGCCGACTTCTTCTTCGTGGTCTCCACGGTGCCGTTCATGATTCCCCATAGCGGTGCCGGCGGATTCGAACATGACGCCGAAAACAAGGAAGAAGCATGGACCGGATTCATTCACGAACGCGAACTGCTCATCAGTGAATGGTCAAAACTGAACAAAAAGGTTTTTGTGATGACCGGCGACCTGCAC
>JALRDR010000375.1 GCA_023262145.1 Planctomycetaceae bacterium
GGTACACAGCGCACATCAAGTCGCACGGAGTATCGTCCGATTGACGTTCGCATTGCGCTGTAAGCAATGTTCGGCTGCTGATGCTCGGGAGTGCTACGGCACCTTGCAGCCGTCAGAGAGGTGCGAGGTCCTGAAACCTGCGTCGAGTACGTAACGGTCATGTGCTCATGGGGAACAGAGGATTGCATCTGGAGGCCGGTGGGGAAGTGCTGTGCATGTCGTGAGCCATGGTTTCCGGCCGCAGGATCTGCTATTCTCAGGGCGGGAGGTCGGGATCAGCAGTTGCACGGTTCCGTTCTCCTGGCAAGCGCACTGTTCTTCCGACGTCGGCGGCGGAACACAGGCAGAGCAGGCTGACGCTGGCATTCATGCTCCCGGGACTACTCCGAGAATGCGCACATGAACCGTCTGCTGACCATACTTTCGATCGTCTGTTGTCTTTCCTGTGGATTGGCAGATGAGGTCAGGCTGGCGGGCGAGACTGGTGCAGCGGATAATGTTACCGGGGCAGCCGGGCGGGAGTTTTTTGAACGACAAATTCGCCCGCTGCTCAGCACGCACTGTCTTGAGTGCCATTCTGCCGCTGCCGCTGTTGAGAATGGCGAACTGGATCTGCAGTCTCCCGCCGGTATTGCTCGGGGGGGCAGCCGAGGGCGTCTGATCAGTACGACTGGTGACCAGCCGCACCTGCTCCTGGCAGCTGTCGGTTATCTGGATCCTGATCTGCAGATGCCACCAAAGGGGCAGTTAACACCCGATCAGATTCAGCTGCTGAAGCAGTGGGTGGACCTGGGGCTGCCAGTCCCGGAGTATCAGCCGGAGACAATTCGGGGTCAGGAGTCCATCGACTTTGCAGCCGGTCGAGAATTCTGGTCATTTCAGCCGCTTCAGGAAATGCAGCCACCGGGTGGAGTTCCGAGTCGGGGGTATGAATCAGCCGCGATTGACGCCTATGTGACTGATCGGCTGTCGGCTGCGGGCTTATCGCTTTCGGCAGCAGCATCGCCCGTCGTCCTGGTGCGACGGCTGAGTTTTGATCTCGCGGGGCTGCCTCCGGAGCTTCCGGATCTGGTTCGAGCTGAGGCTGGCGGAGAGGGTTGGTTTGAGCTGGAAGTGGAGCGTTTGCTGGCGGCCGAGAGCTACGGCGAACGGTGGTCGCGTTTCTGGCTGGATCTGGCGAGGTATGCAGACTTTACTCCGGACTGGCAGTCGCCCACCGACCGTGGCTGGCTGTATCGCGACTGGGTTGTTTCCGCTTTTAACCGAAACCTGCCGTATGATGAATTCGTGCGGATGCAGCTGGCGGCTGATCTGACTCCCGCAGCTCCCATCACTGACCATGCGGCTCTGGGATTCCTGGGGCTCAGTCCTACCTACTGGAAGGAGCTGCGTCTGGCTCCCTCGGTAATTCAGCAGATCGTTGCTGACGAGTGGGATGAGCGAACAGATGTCGTCACACGGACATTTCTGGGGCTGACGGTCTCGTGTGCTCGCTGCCACGATCACAAATTCGACCCGATATCCACCGAAGATTATTATGCGCTGGCTGGGGTCGTG
>JALRDR010000478.1 GCA_023262145.1 Planctomycetaceae bacterium
CTGCCGGTTGTGTCATCATAAGGAATGTTGCGGCCACCAGTTTCTGTGGCCGGAGCCGCAAATTTGTCATCAATCTGAGGTTTCAGAGTGCTGCTGTCACCGCCGCTGCCGGCGGAAGTGTCACATCCTGACTGGCAGGAATGACAGGGTTGCGGAACGCAGCAGGCATTGTGGCCCCAGACGGGCGTCATCAGACGTGGCCCGAAGGCGTAGCCTGCGTAGTAGGGCGTTGTTGATGGAACTGCATAGCCCCCGGGCGCGCACTGGGGACCCCAGCCTGGCATCCCGTAGAAACCAGGCATGAGCCACCACAGGCAGGCCTGTGCGGGAGCAGCGGAACTGATCGAAGCCAGCAAAGTCAGGGTGACTGCAAGAGTCCGTGAATGCAGGTATCGAGTCATTTGAGTGAACCCATCTGTGAATTGAGATCGTGACTTGTGATTGTATTGCCCGAGACGCTGGTCTGAAGAACTTCGCCGCACGGCCCCATGGTAGTAACCAGAGATTTTGATGCAGGCGACCGGTTGCCGGACTGCACTCAGGGCCCCGGGGCTGACAGTCCCATGGCTATCCTTTCCCCATGGCTATCCTTTCCCCATGGCCATCCTTTTGGCCCAAAACTCATCGTGTTGGTCGGACAACGGAACGTCAGTAATCGGATGGGCTTCCTGCCACCAATGAGAACCACGCAAAATGAATGTCAAAGGACCAGCATTTTGCCGTGTTGTCGTACTCAGAGCACCGCTTCGCACGCACCGCAAGGTTCGCACTGCACGGTGCACGGTGCACGGTTCGCACATTGCACGGTTCGCACTGCAGTCCAGATCCGACTGAAATACTGGATCAAACGCTACAGCATCGCTGAGCAGGACGTTCGGTCAGACCGGACTATCTTTCGTAGCCTTCCCTTTTAGCCAGCAGAAGTGGGAATTGTCAACGATGCGGTATTGGATTGGTGGTAATCGCCGGTCATGATTCGGGCACTGAATGATAATAAGCTTTTTCGGAGGAAGGGCTTACGTGCAGCTCCCGATCGTGAACTTCTGGCGAAAGACAGAATTTCTGATTCTCCGGGAAGCCGCAGATAGTAGACTTCTCAAAGTGAGCTGTTTTTGCTGCGGGGCCGCAGAGCAGCGTTACTCCATGCTGATGCTGGGATTTGGGTCGCAGCTGAAGCGCAGGCGGCATTGAATTCTTCGCGCGATGTGCAGGCGGTTGGAAATGATCACTGAAGCAAAAGAAATCCTGGTTGTAGAAGATGAGCCAAGTCTGTTGCGAAGCATTTCGAGGGCAATTTCCGAAGCAGGGCTGAACAGTTGCACAGCTGGTACTCTTTCAGAGGCATCTGCTGCGGTTGCCAGCAGCCCGAGTATGATTATTCTGGATCGCATGTTGCCGGATGGCGACGGTGTCTCATGGCTCAGATCGCTCCGAAGCAGCGGGAATCAGGTACCGGTGCTGGTTCTTACTGCTCGCGATGCCGTGGAGGATCGAGTGGAAGG
>JALRDR010000521.1 GCA_023262145.1 Planctomycetaceae bacterium
GTCTGGACGGCCGCAGGATTGCCGAAGGATGGGGGGGCGATCGCAGCACACCGGATCCCGAAAAACTTGACACCACTCTGTTTCCTCGCGCCTACCTCGACTACCTCGAAGTGGAAGGTCCGCTGTACGACCAGTGGCCCCCACGAAGTCACACAATGCTGCTGGGGCCCCCGGGACAGCCTCAGCCACAGGATCTGAACAGTGCTCGAAGGATTCTGAGTGAGTTTCTTCCGAGGGCATACCGGCGGCCGATCAATGACTCCGAACTGGCGTCAACGCTGTCTGTCATCGATCGCGAGCTGCAGAACGGGGCCGATTTTCATGCAGCGCTCAGAACAGGTCTGACCGCAGTTCTTACGTCGCCTTACTTTCTGTATCTCACCGAACCTGTTCTTTCCGGTGACACCTCACCGCGCTTGCTCAATGATTACGAACTGGCCAGTCGGCTGTCCTATTTCCTGTGGAGTTCCATGCCGGACGACGAGTTATTTCGGGCGGCAGCGGAAGGGGAACTGCAGAATGCAGAAAACCGCCGAGCACAGGTCGATCGAATGCTGGCAGATCCCAGATCAGACCGCTTCATCAACAGCTTTGCTGGACAATGGCTGCGGACCGACAGGTTTTTGAACTTCGCTCCCGATCGCAACCTGTACAAGGAGTTTGACGACAAGCTGGCGGCTGCCGTACTGCAGGAGCCACTGGAATTCTTCCGTATTGTGCTGCAGCAGGATCTGCCCGTCACAAGTTTTCTGTCGTCGGACTTTGTGGTCATCAATGACAGGCTGGCGCGGCACTACGGAATCAGCGACGTGAACGGCGACGAATTTCGAAAAGTGGCACTCCCGGCGGGTTCTGAACGCGGCGGCCTGCTGGGCATGGCCGGGATCCATCTTGCCGGCTCCGATGGAATTCGCACCAAGCCCGTCAGCCGCGCCGTGTATCTGCGGGAAGTGCTCTTCGCGAATCCGCCGGATCCGCCACCACCGAATGCCGGAGAGGTCGAGCCCAATATCCGCGGAGAGAATCTGACTGTACGAGAACGTCTGCTGCAGCATCAGCAGATCGAAGCCTGTGCCGGCTGTCACAGAAATCTGGATCCGTGGGGACTGGCTCTGGAGAATTTCAATGTCATCGGCCAGTGGCGCGATCTGCAGGATGGTGAAAGTTTCCGTGGCGATCGGAGACCCCTGATTGATGCTTCCGGAACGCTTCCCAACGGTCGCAGCTTTGCCGACTACACGGAATTTCGTCAGCTGCTCGTGGGGCAGGATCTGCGTTTCCGTCACGCACTCACGGGGAAACTGCTGACCTATGCACTCGGCCGCCCCGTGGAACCCACCGATGATGAGCTCATCAACACGATCGCCGACACCATGGCGACCTCACAGGATACTCTCAGAAACATGATCCGGCTGCTGGTCAGCAGCGAACAGTTTGCGAGCAAACATCAATGAACTCACTCAGAAATCTGCATCGTCGTTCGGTTCTTCGTGGCGCAGGAAGCTGTCTTGCCCTGCCGTGGCTGGAAGCGCTACAGGCCAACAGCAGCCGCTTGCATACCAGTGAAACGCCCATCCCTCGTATGGGCATGTTCTACTTTGGAACCGGGATGAACATGCGACAGTTCTATCCCGAGGGGTTCGGAAACGAGGCCACGCTGTCGCGAATTCTGAATCCACTGGAGCCGCACCGTGGCCACTTCACCGCACTTTCCGGTACGTGGCTGGAACACGGTGGCGGGCACGACGGCGCTTACCCGTTTGCCACTGCCGTTCCGCGTGGTGACAAGCAGATTGTTTCTCCGGATCAGCTCGTTGCGGAACTGCACGGCAAACACACACGATTTCCATCATTGCAGTTGTCCGTGAAACGTGGCACCAGCTTCGGCAGTCAGGCACTGGCGACGATCTCGTGGAAT
>JALRDR010000583.1 GCA_023262145.1 Planctomycetaceae bacterium
GATGTCATGCGCTGCATGAGCACCCTCTGGGGACTGTTTTCCCCTCGCTCAAATTCATTCCGCACGACCGTCATTTCTGACGCCAGATCCTCACCCAGAATCTTGCTGTTGATCATCCGATCCGCTTCCATTCGCAACGCAAACTCGAGGTTTTCTGCAGAAGCCGGGAGCGTCTCATAGTAATTCGTCCGGTCCAGCCACGTGGTCCCGTTGAATGTGGCTCCACGCTTCTTCAGCTCCGCGGGAATATCCGGAAACGTGGGGGTGCCCTTGAACACCATGTGTTCCAGCAGGTGTGCCATCCCGGCTTCGCCATAACCCTCATGTCGTGAACCGACAAAGATCGTCACGTTGACCGTCACCTGCGGACTGGACACATCCGGAAACAGCAGCACCTGCATGCCGTTCTCCAGACGAAACTCAGCAATCCCCTCGACCACTCGCTGTGGACGCAACTCGTCGGCAAACCCCTCGGACATCGACAACAGCCCTGAAAAAAACAACATGCCGGCAATCGCCAGCCGGATCGATCTGGACACGGTTGAACCTCCTCACCAGTGCAATGCAAAGATACGGATCAGACAGCAGCATATCGCCCTCGCGTACAACTGTCACATGAGCCGCCCGCGTTGACTCCTGACTTTTGTCGTACATTGTCGTCCATTCGGGCTGCTGCAGCGAAATCGTCCAGCTCCCGCTCTCAGCTTGTTTTGCTGCTCCATCCACTGTGGCGGACTGCGTACGATCTGTTCACAGCTGCCCGACATCCCGGTGCCGGGCTGCCTGTAAAGCGGTGGCAGGAGCCTCGATCAACGCTCATTTGCCCCGACTATCCCTTGAACAACCGACATTTCTGTTCCACAATACTGCATCTGTCCGGAGAAAGCGGATCCTGATGGCAACTGCCAGGGACTTCCGGCCGATTCAAACAGGTACAGAACACCGCCTGCAGGTTAATCACACCAGATGACGCCGAAGCACTTCGTGTCGCTCATCACCGGTCAGCTGTGGTCAGACAGCAGTCAGTTCATGTCGTTCTGCGGTCGCTCGCTCCGGATTCTCAGGAGGTTTGCAGTGCTGACATTTTTTCGCAAAAACCTGCCCTCCGTGCTGGCGTCGCTGCTGGTCAATGGCGGCATTCTGCTGCTGCTGATGCTGGTCCAGCGGGCCATCGCCTCCCAGTCTCTGGATCTTGTGCTCGAATCCGTCTTCAGCGAAGAAATCCCGCAGGAAGAACTCACCCGCGATCTCGATCTGAAGACAGATGCCGCCGAAACACTCAACGTCATCGCCGGTGGTACACCGTCCACCTCCGTTGGTGCCTCCTCGCAGCAACCTGCCGCTGCAGTCAATGTGCAGCAGGCTTCGGTCATGCAGGAAATGAATGTCCAGGCCGTCGTAACCGATCTTGCCATGCCCTCCGACGCAGAACTTGGTGAAGACCTCGGCGAAGGCGAAATCTCCGGAGAAATCGGTGCCATCGTCGAAGGCTATGGTGCAGCGATGGGCATTATCACCCAGGAAATTGTCCGCATGATGCGGAACAGCCGCGTGACCGTGATCTGGCTCTTCGATGAATCCGGAAGCCTGGAAGACGATCGCCGCGAAATTCGCGAAAACTACCAGCGCGTCTACGAAGAACTGGGAATTGCTGCAGCACAGGACGAAGACCTGAAAAAGACAGGCAGCGATGCCCTGCTCACCGTGGTGGCCAGCTACGGGGCCGGAATCAATGAACATACCGTCCGCCCCACCTCAGAAATTGACAAGGTGAAGGACGCCATTGATCGCGTGCCGGTTGATCAGAGCGGTCAGGAAAATATGTGCAACGCGATCGCTCGCCTGATCAATAAGTACAAGGTGCAGGCAATCCGCGGAAAACGCAAACTGGCAGTGATCGTGGTCTCCGACGAATCGGGGGACGACGGTGCCTTTGTGGAACAGGCTGTTGCCGAAGCCCGCGCCGCAAAAGCCCCCGTCTATTTCCTCGGCCGCGAAAGCACCTTCGGCTATCCCTACGCTCGACAACGCTGGGTCGACGAACCCACTGGCGAAGAATTCTGGGTCCAGATTCGCCGCGGACCGGAAACCCCGTTCCCCGAATGCCTGCAGTGGAACGGGATGCATGGTCGCTGGGATGTACAGAATGCCGGCTTCGGGCCCTACGAACAGGTTCGAATTGCACACGAAACCGGGGGCATCTTCTTCGTGCTGCCCGGTGAGGAAGCATCACTTGTCGGTGGTGACTCCATTGAACGACGCAAATACGACTTTCTCTCCATGCGAGAATATCAACCGGACCTCGATTCCCGCCCGGAATACGCTCAGGTACGCACCAACAGCGACTTCCGCAGAACGCTCTGGGAAGTCATCGCAAGCCTCAACCCCAACGAAGAAAAACTGCTCTTCCCGCGACACGACGCCCAGCTGAATATCAAACGCGAACACTACCCCCTGCTTCCGCTGGAATTCAGAGCCGAAGCACTGCAGCAGGTCGGCAGAGCGTTCCGCTCGTTCCAACTCACCAATCAGGGCATCGCCATGCTGGAAAGCATCAGGCCCCTGCGTGACCGGGAACCCTCCCAGCGCTGGCGGGCCAGTTACGATCTGGCAACCGCACAGCTTTACATCTTCCGACTGCGGCTGTACCAGTTCCTGCTGGCGATGGATCAGCATGCCAATAACATGCCTCAGCCAAAGGACCCCAAATCCAACGAATGGAACTTCTGGTGGGGTGGCAAGCCAATTGTACCGGACGATGAGCAGTTCAAACGCCTGTCGGATGCCTTCAAAATGGACGCCTCGCGGGAAGAATACCTTGCCATGGTCGACAAGGAAATCGCCGAAGCGACAGAACGCCTGCAGGCAGTCGCCGCGGACCATCCGGGAACTCCGTGGGCGCGTCGAGCCGAAACGGAGCTGGGACTTGGCTTTGGCTTTCAGGTCGGCGATCGACTCTGGGATCCCTCCGGACGCCGCAGCGAAGCCGCCCAGCGAGTCCCCAAACTCTAGCACCTGTACACTCGCCACATGCCCGAAGAACACTTCGACGTTGTTGACGAACACGATCACGTGCTGCAGCAACTGCCCCGTTCTGAAGTTCATCGTCGCGGTCTGCTGCACCGTGCCGTGCACGTCTTCCTGTTTCGCAGCGACGGACGACTGCTGATTCAC
>JALRDR010000610.1 GCA_023262145.1 Planctomycetaceae bacterium
GGTGCTGGTCCTGCTGCGCTGGCAGTGAGGTACCGGGCTGGTCGCTGATATTCACAACAGCTCCTTCTGCAACTCACTGATCCAGTCAGCTTCATGCGGATCCACGGGTGGCTGATGGTGTCCTGAATACCAGTCGACAGGATCTTCACCAAGTTGCCTGCGCATGCTGCGGAGCATTCCAGCGGAGACCTGTTGCGGAGATTCACCAGCGGAGTCAAACCAGACCAGTGTCACGCCGGGGCCGGACATCAGTCTGATCTTCCGGCAGTTGGCCCCGCAGATCAACGCTGGAATTTGCGCAGCAATATCCGGCGCAGCTTTGAGGACAAGATCGGGCAGATCTGCAGGATCCCGAATGGTGGCAGTCTGCGGTGGATCCAGCTGCTCCTGAGCGAGCATTTCAGTGATCGCCGCGCGAAAGACAGGCTGCTCCTGAGGCGGGCAATTGACATGCAGTTTCAGCAGTGGCTGCCAGTCCTGACCATCGCTCTCCAGATCAACAGCATCGATCCAGTGGATCCAGCTGCTGTTCCGAATTCTGCGAGCGACATTCTGCAGCGCCCGTTCAGTTCCGTGTGCGACAAGTACCATCCCCGATCCGGTATCGGGGCGCAGCCGGATCACCAGATCCTGTGGCGTTCCGAATCGTCCCTGAGAGTGCATGAGGAATCGCAGCAGATCGTAGCCTGTTGTGGATTTGACTACGCGCTCACCGAGACGAATGATTCGCCCGTTCGGGGTTTTCCAGTTCATCCCGGTGATATTATCGCAGAGTGGTCCGAAGCGAGACGAAGCAAGTCCCCAGGGAGAAGCATCAAGATGTGCAGCCAGCGTTGCCGACTGCACCAGTGTCAGTGGAAAGCGAAAGCCCGCGGCATGAATCTGTGACTGCAGATCGCTGGCTGTGATGTTCGCAGAGCAACAGATCACACCATCGATTTCGTCGAAGAAATGCTGAAAAGGCCCGCGGTTCTGATGAGCAGGCGTCTCAGTATCAGGGCTGAAATCGGAATGTGCTGCTGCGGCCGTACCCGCAGAACTGCGGGAAGTAAAGCGACGTGAAGCGAACACCTTCAGCGGGTTCAGTTGATGTTGCGGATTAAAAATTCGCGGCACTGCCAGTTGTACCTGCAGGGCATCACCCGAGAAGATGAGTGGCATGCAGGATGTCTTGTCGTTGCCAATGCCGTGTTCACCTGAGAGGGTCCCGCCGACATCCACAACGCGGCGCATGAGTGCCTTGCTGATTTGTTCAACCTGCTCCAGTTCACCCGGATTGCGGGAATTGAACAGAAAATTGGGGTGCAGGTTGCCGTCCCCGGCGTGGAAGACATTGACCGCACGCAGTCCCGCTGCGTCGGCCTGGTCGTACACAAACTGCAGCAGGTCGGACAGTGCGCGACGAGGAATCACAGCGTCCTGAACAAGGAAATCCGGGCTCAGCTGTCCCATCAGACCACCGGCAACCTTGCGTGCCTTCCAGAGCTTCTGTCGTTCCGTGTCATCATCACTGTACTGCACTGAAAGTGCACCGGATTTTTCGAGCAATTGGGCGACAATGGGGGCGCGTGCATCCACCAGTTCGGCAGGGCCGTCGATTTCCGTGACGATCAGAAAGGCATCCTGTGGCAGCCCGACAGCCATGGGACTGTTTTCAACCATCGCCACACAGCGTGGATCCATCAACTCAATCGCCACGGGAAAAGAGGCATGGAGCGCCAGGGACTGCACTGCGGCTTCCGCTGACTTCAGCTCTGCAAAGGTCGCTCGAAATGTCCAGCACTTCTGTGGACGGGGCAGAACGCGAAGCCAGAAGCGAGTGAACGCTGCGAGAGTGCCTTCGGAGCCGACCATGAGTCGTTTCCAGTCCTCCCGAAAACCACCGCGCCCACCATCAGGCCCGCCAAACTGGTGTATGGAGCCATCAGTCAGAACTGCTTCAACACCCAGAACGTAGTTGGATGTCACTCCGTAGCGAAAACAATGAGCGCCACCGGCATTCATGGCCACGTTCCCACCCAGCGTACAGACCGGGCCACTGGACGGATCGGGGGGATAGAACAGTCCGTAGGGAGCGAGTGCACGATCCAGCTGGTCCAGAACGACACTGCATTCCACTTCACACCATTGGCCGGCCGAATTGATCTCCCGGATCTTTCGCAGTGATGAGGTATGAATGATCACGCCGCCCTGAGCTGCAACCGGCCCCCCTGACAGCGATGTCCCTGCCCCGCGAACAGTGACGGGAACATCCAGCGAAGCGGCATGCTGCAGCAGGTGAATCAGTTCTGAAGCGTCTGCAGGGATCACCACCGCATCGGGGCGAAACCGCTTATAGCCGAGAGCATCTGCGTCGTAGCCAGCAAGCTGGGCCGGTGAAGACAGTACGCGCCCATGTCGTACGAGTGATTGCAACGCTCGCAACAGGGGCAGGTTGGACAAGGAAGTCTCCGGAGCAAATAAACGATGACGGGGTTCCATAGCTGCAAGTCACCCGCATGGACGACTCTCAGCTGTGTGATTC
>JALRDR010000614.1 GCA_023262145.1 Planctomycetaceae bacterium
TGATGCTTCAGAAGGTCGCGAATTTCCATCAGGATTCTCCCCAGCATATTCTGCCCGGACCCATCTCCACCATCGCCCCAGTAATGATCGTTGGTGGTACGTTCCACCAGCCATGCATCTCTGGTGTCGAGGAGAAGTTGACGCAGTTCCGGGTGCTGAGTGAACTTGCAATAGGTCGCCAGCTGCATCACATCGTTTCTCATCTCCTCCCAGTCTGCTCGCAGCGGCCGTTTACGATCACGCCCCATTTTCGCAGCTTTGTCCGGAGTCGATGCATGGCGAATCGCTTCCTCATGCTCTGTGCCGGCGAATTTCTGAGCCTGAAAGAAGTGCTCTGACGTGGGCCATACCATACCGTCAACTACGATCGGATGCGGAGAAAGGTTGGAGAACTCACCGTAGGGATCGTCGGTGCGATAGAAGCGAATGGTCGTTGACATTGCGTGTCCTGCGATCGGGATCGGCTGTTACTGTGTGATCGAAGTAGGTTTCGTTCTGCTGCATTGAGAGTATCCCGGAGCATGTCAGCCGCAACTCGGTACGTCCAGTCGGCTGCTGGCCATGCCCCAGGAATAATCTTCTGCAGCAACATGGTCTGTCGAAACGTCTTACAGGTGCCCCAGGTATCCGATCACCGAAAACCGCTGCAGCGGCCGTACATATCCATCCAGCAGCTGCAGACAGGCGTCCAGATCACGGTAGGCATAGGGAGCGTCAGTCCGCAGGGAAGCATCGGCTATGCTGTCGGGAATCAGGATCTGACGTCGCATTGCTGCGAAGTCGTATCCTTCAGACGCATCTCGGCACGCCCCCCGAGGCATCGTGCGGCCCGTACCATGGCTGACTGAACACAGGATTTCCTGCACCCGGTCCGTGGCTTCAATCAGCACCATGTCACCTGTCATGTGACTGGGCAGAATGGAGACTTCTCCCGGCTTCAGATGCACTGATCCCTTGCGAATCACGACCTGACCGTTGTCCAGTCTCTGCCACGTATTGTGTGGCAGGTCAAGTACCACGTCCATCCTGCCAAACACTTTCTGGATGGCATCGCCAATGGCTTCACGATTCGCGCGGGCCCAGTCCACGACACGAGAGAACTCCCGATCGAACGCATGGGGCTGGTCGACGTATTCGTCAACCAGACCTGATTCGTTACGACTTCCGGTGTGCACTACAAAGTGCAGTGGACCATCATCGCACGGGACGACTGCATCGAGAAAGTGGTTGCCCCCGCCCAGGTCACCCAGGCGTCCTTTGTTGGCACGCAGCAGGTTCGCGAGTTGTTCCCAGTTCTGCATCGTCAGTTCAGCTGGATCAACTGTGGAACGCAGCATCCGCATTCCACACCCGCAGTCGGAGACTGCAAAGTGCCGCCAGTTTTCCTGCTGAGTGAGTACTGCGGTGCCGGTTGGGAGCGGAGACTTTCCGGGGCAGGCATCCGGCAGAAATACAATTTCCTCCGCCTGCAGTGCGGGCGGTAGCCAGCCGTACAGACGTCCGACGGGCTCCGCCGAGAGATTGGTAAGTTTCATGTTGCTGGTCCTGTACTGGTCCCGGCAATCTGTGAGTAATCTGGCAGCGGAACTGGCGCTACTGCTTTCCGTATGTCACGGCGTCCATTCAGTGATGACAGACACTTGAGTGCGGCAGTCGGTTCATGTAATTCCTGTGATTTCCGCCAGGATTACGATCCCTGCCAACGAAGTGTACTGGCGGCGGGCGAGTGTTGCCGCCGCGCTGCAGCGGGCGACGCCGCGCCCTGTCTGCTCTGACTGCCCGAACAATGCCATCGGTCCAGAC